>NZ_DBMAFI010000002.1:0-144142 GCF_057864385.1 Bilophila sp.
GCGGTCAATACCATAGGTCTTGTTCTGGATACGAACCAAAGCTGCTTCCAACCCCAATATGAATCACTGCATCACGCGCTTGTCGATGACGCGGACGGCCTTGCCTTCTGAGCGCGGGATGGAGTGCGGCTCCACAAGGCGAACCTTGGTGGTGACGCCGAGGAATTCCTTGATGCCCTTCTGGATGCGCTGCTCGCGCTGCTGGAGATCCTTGATCGCGTCGGAGAACATCGCGCCGTCGAGCTCGACCTGTACCTCAACGTAGTCGAGGTTGTTCTCGCGGGTGAGGATGAGCTGATAGTGCGGGGAAACGCCCTGCACTTCGAGGAGCAGGCTTTCGATCTGCGAGGGGAAGACGTTCACGCCGCGGATGATCAGCATGTCGTCGCTGCGGCCCGTGATGCGGTTCATGCGCACGTGGGTGCGGCCGCAGGAGCAGGGCGTATAGTTCAGCGAGGTGATGTCGCGGGTGCGGTAACGGACCAGCGGGATGCCCTGCTTGGTCAGCGTGGTGATGACCAGCTCGCCGGTGCTGCCTTCGGGCAGGACTTCGCCGGTGGCGGGGTCGATGATTTCGGGCAGGAAATGGTCTTCCCAAATGTGCATTCCGTGCTGTTCTTTGGCGCAGGACTGGGAAACGCCGGGGCCCATGATTTCGGAAAGGCCGTAGATGTTCGTCGCGGTGATGCCGAGCTTGTCCTCGATTTCGCGGCGCATTTCCTCAGTCCACGGTTCGGCCCCGAAGACGCCGAGGCGGAGGGGCAGATCCTTGATGTTGATCCCTATTTCGAGGCCCGCGTCATAGAGATGCAGGGCGTAGGACGGCGTACAGCAGAGCACGGTCGCGCCGAAGTCGCGCATAAGCTGGACTTGGCGCTTGGTCGAGCCGCCGGACATGGGGATGACGGTCGCGCCGAGGCGTTCCGCGCCGTAGTGGGCGCCGAGGCCGCCGGTGAACAGGCCGTAGCCGTAGGAAACCTGCACGATGTCATTGGCGGTGGCTCCGGCCGCGGCCAATGAGCGGGCGGCGCATTCGGCCCACATTTCAATATCGCGCTTGGTATACCCGACCACGGTGGCCTTGCCGGTGGTTCCGCTGGAGGCATGGATGCGCTGGATCATTTCCATCGGGACGGCGAACAGCCCGTAAGGGTAGTTGTTCCGCATGTCCTGCTTCAGGGTGAAGGGAAGGAATTTCAGATCGTCCAGCGACTGCACGTCGGCAGGCTTGATGCCCTTTTCGTCGAAACTGCGGCGATAGAAGGGGACATTAGCGTAAACGCGACGGCACAGGTCTTGAAGGCGACTCAGTTGGATTTCCCGAATCTTCTCCCGCGGCATCGTTTCCTTGTCTATGTTGAAAATCATACAGTCCTCCAAACGGAATGCGTAAAGTCGAGACACACGAGGATTGCCCCATTTGCCCGGAGCGGTCAAGAGCCGAAAAAGGGGATTTTTACCCTGTCCATCAGTGGTTTCCGGGCCCGGAAGGGGCAGGGCTTTCGTTGCGATCAACCCGAAAATGGAGTATGCCTCGGCGATGGAACAACATAATTCTACATCTACGGCGTCTCAGGCAACCCCCGCTAACATCCCCGCCCCCAAAGCACAGGCGGCCCGCAAATTTTCCACGGCGTCGGCTTCCGAAAAGACGGCCGTTCTTGTGAAGTGGCTCGAAGAAAGCAAGGCCCGCGATATCGTGGCCCTCGACGTGGCGGGCAAGAGCCCGTGCATGGACGTGGTCATCGTGGTCACGGCGTCTTCACTCCGCCATGCCAAGAGCCTCGCCGACGGCCTGATGGAACAGTGCACCAAGAACAACTATGAATTCCTGCGCATGGAAGGCTATCAGACCGGGCAGTGGATTCTGGCCGACCTCAATGACATCGTCGTGCATATTTTCCAGCAGGACGTGCGCGAGCTTTTCCGCATCGAATCCCTTTGGAAGGAATCCCCCGCATTGTATGGCGAAATGCCCACGGTGTCCCCCCGTCGCGCAGAACCCGCCGGGGACGAAGAGTAAGCCCCAGCCCCAAGGAAGTGCATCATGTCCCTCACCCCAACCCTGCTCCTCATTCTTGACGGCTACGGATTGGCTCCCGCCGGGCCGGGCAATGCCGCCGGCCTTGCCCGGACGCCCAACATCGATCGGCTCATCTCCCTGCCGGGCGCGACGCGCATCGACGCATCCGGGCGCGCGGTGGGGCTGCCCGCCGGATATATGGGCAATTCCGAAGTGGGGCACCTCAATATCGGGGCCGGGCGCATCGTGTATCAGGATATGACCCGCATCGACGTGGCGATGGAGACGGGCGAACTCGCCTCCAACGCCGCCCTGCTTGAGCTGTTGGCGGGCGTGAAGCGGACGGGCGGGCGGCTGCATTTCGCGGGCCTGCTGTCCGACGGCGGCGTCCACAGCCACATCAACCACCTCGGCGCGCTCATGGACATCGCCGCGGCCCACGGCGTGGACGTGCGCGTCCATGCGTTTATGGACGGGCGCGACACCAGCCCCACCAGCGGCGCGGGGTTCCTCAGGCAGCTTGGGGATATGATGGCGCGGACGCGGGCGGCGCATTCCGGCGTGTCGGTGGAACAGGCTTCCCTCGTGGGGCGGTTTTACGCGATGGATCGCGACAAGCGCTGGGAGCGGGTAAAGGTTGCGTGGGACATGATGGTCCACGGCGAAGGCCGGCGCGCCTCCGATCCTGTGGCGGCCGTTGAAGCCCTGTATGCCGCCGGGGAAACCGACGAATTCCTCAAGCCGCAGGTGTTCGGCGATCCCGCCGACGTGTGCGTCAGGAACGGCGACGGCATCTTCTTCATCAATTTCCGCGCCGACCGTGGGCGCGAGCTGGTGAGCGCCTTCCATTTCCCTGATTTTGACGGGTTCGATCGCGGCGGCGTCCCGGCACTGGCGGGCCTTGTGACCATGACTTCCTACGACAGTTCGCTGCATGTGCCGGTAGCGTTTCCCAAGGAAAATCTGGTGCAGACGCTCGGTGAAGTCGTGGCGGACGCGGGCGCGCATCAGCTCCGTATCGCCGAAACCGAGAAGTACGCCCATGTGACCTACTTTTTCAGCGGCGGGCGTGAGGAGCCCTTCCCCCTTGAGGATCGCATCCTCGTCAATTCGCCGAAGGATGTGGCGACCTACGATCTCAAGCCGCAGATGAGCGTACTTGAGGTGACGGATCGCTTCCTCGAAGCGTGGGCCGCCGGGCCGGAAAAGGACGGCGTGCCGTATACGCTGGCGGTCTGCAATCTGGCGAACCCCGACATGGTGGGGCACACCGGCGTCATCGAGGCGGCGGTGAAGGCGCTTGAGTATGTGGACGGCTGTGTGGCCCGGCTGGTGGAAGCCGTGCTGGGTTCCGGCGGCCGTGTGCTGATGACGGCGGATCACGGCAACGTCGAGGTGATGCTGGACGAAACCGGGCATCCCCAGACGGCCCACACCTGCAATCAGGTTCCGCTGGTTGTGGTGGAGCGGGGCGCGGACGGCGAACAGGCCGTTCCGTTGCGTTCCGGCGGCAAGCTTGGGGACATTGCGCCCACGCTGCTGGATTTGTGGGGCCTTGCCAAGCCGGGCGTCATGAGCGGCGAAAGCCTTGTCGAAGGAGTGAGGGGATGAGCCTTTCCAGTCGTCCAGTACAGCCCGTGCCGCCGGAGAGCATGGAGCTCGTCTTTTTCTATCGCTGCCCCGGCTGCGGGCGCCGCAATCCGTTAATCGCGCCGACGCAGCCTTCCATGACCCGCTGTGAGTCCTGCGGGGAGCCTTTCCCCGTCATGCCGGTGGATGAGCGCACCGTGCACTACGTCAAGATCATGCTTGCCAACGGCCGCGCCGCTTTGGATCCTGATTTCGCATAGTGTTAGGGGATAATCGGGGGAGGGGAGAGGAAACCTTTCTCTAGAAAGGTTTCCTCTCCCCTCCCCCGAACCCCCTCCTCTCACCTTCCCAAGATTTTCGACCGGTGGGGAGGCCGTGCAACGGCTTTCCCTTTTTTATAGCTGTGTTATAGAAAATGGTTGATACTTTTTTCCTTGAAAATTCCACAGGGATAACCGACAAAATGCTTTAGCCCTGTATTCCGCCAAGAGGAAAACCGGAAAGAAAGGCTGTATTTTCACAGCACTGTGGAGATGAAACAACCACAAACTATAACAGAGCCTTTTTTATTTGAGGGTTGCGTCATAGAAATGGTTGATGCTTTAGTCTTGAAATTCCAAACAGATAATCGATAAAAGGTATCCCCATGAAACCCGCCAACGGGAAAAATGGAGAAACAGGCCGTATTTTCACCATACTATGGAGATAAAACAACTGCATTCTAATGCCGGAGCCCATGAATCATTATTCAATGTGGCTGTGCCATAGGAAGCGGTTGATATTTTATTTCTTGAAATTTCAAAGGAATAACGGATAAAATGCCCCAGCCATGAAGTCCGTCAGCGGAAAAGGTTGGGTAAAAAGTCTATAATTTCACCATATTGTGGAAATAAAACAACCGTATATTCTGACAGGGCCTTAAATGTTATAAGGCTGCCGCATCCATGCGTCTGGGATATTGTCAACGCGATCAGCGTGTTGAAGGGATCGGAGAAACCGCATCCATCTCTGGGATACTGTTTTGATGGCTGATAAGCCTCGGTGCGGCCCTTTGTTCATCAAGGGAAAACTTCCGTCCGCACACAAAAGTTTTAGGGGGATAGGGGAGGGGTTCGGGGAGGGGGAAGGGAGCCCTTTTTCAAAAGGGGCCCCTTCCCCTCCCCGATTCCTTATGCCGGAGCCCATGAATCATTATTCAATGTGGCTGTGCCATAGGAAACGGTTGATGTTTTATTTCTTGAAATTTCAAAGGAATAACAGATAAAATACCCCAGCCATGGAGTCGTCAGCGGAAAAGGTTGGATAAAAAGTCTATAGTTTCATCATATTGTGAAAATAAAACAACTGTATATTCTGACAGAGCCTTAAATGCTATAAGGCTGCCGCATCCATGCGTCTGGGATATTGTCAACGCGATCAGCGTGTTGAAGGGATCGGGGAAACCGCACCCATACTCAGGGATACGGTTTTGATGGCTGGCAAGCCTCGGTGCGGCCCTTTGCTTCATAGAGGGAAAACTTCCGTCCGCACACAAAAGTTTTAGGGGGATGGGGGAGGGGTTCGGGGAGGGGGAAGGGAGCCCTTTTTCAAAAGGGGCCCTTCCCCCAGATTCCTTATGCCGGAGCCCATGAATAATTATTCAATGTGGCTGTGCCATAGGAAGCGGTTGATATTTTATTTCTTGAAATTTCAAAGGAATAACGGATAAAATGCCCCAGCCATGGAGCCCGTAAGCGGAAAAGGGTTGGATAAAAAATCTATAATTTCACCATATTGTGGAAATAAAACAACCGTATATTCTGACAGAGCCTTAAATGTTATAAGGCTGCCGCATCCATGCGTCTGGGATATTGTCAACGCGATCAGTGTGTTGAAGGGATCGGAGAAACCGCATCCATCTCTGGGATACTGTTTTGATGGCTGATAAGCCTCGGTGCGGCCCTTTGTCTCATAGAGGGAAAATTTCCGTCCGCACACAAAAGTTTTAGGGGGATGGGGGAGGGGTTCGGGGAGGGGGAAGGGAGCCCTTTTTCAAAAGGGGCCCTTCCCCCTCCCCGATTCCTCTTTCTCTCCACTCTCCAAAGGATTTACTTATGACACCCTACTATCAGGCTGCTTTGGAAAACTTGTTTGGGCATGTGGCGTTCCTGCAGGGCCGGACACCCGGCATGATGCTGCGGGATCTGGGCGGGGCGCTGCTTGTTGATTCGGGCTTGGGATCGGATACCTTCAATAAGGTGCTCTGGGAATGCGGGGGAGACGGCCTGCCTTGCCGGGTTGCACAGGGGACGGAAAAAAGCCTGCTGAGCGCCGCCGCGGACTGGTTCGCGGGCAAACGCCCCCGTGATCTGCTGGCGTTGCCGGGGGCGGCGCTGCCTCCCGCGACTGAGCGCCCCTTTACCGTGTGGGCCAGCGCCGAGGACGAAGGCGCGCTGAACCGTCAGCGGACGGTGTTTGAACGGGCGGGATACGGGATAGGGGAGCGTGAAACGGGCATGGCTTTGCCCTTGGGCCGCTGGTCGCCGGAAGGGGAGGCGCCGGAGGGGCTGCGGATCGTGCAGGTCAGGACGGCCTCGGAACTCGCCGCTTATGCGGAGGTTCTCGCCGCCAACTGGAACCCGCCGGACGAAGATGTGAAAAGGTTCTACAAGGCTGCGGAACAGGCATTGTTTCAAGCCGTTGCGCCTATGCGCCTGTTTGTGGGCTTTGCCGGGGAGGTGCCTGCGGCCAGCGGGGAACTCTTCCTGAGTGAAAAAGGTAATACGGCGGGATTGCATATGATCAGCACTCGTGAAGCCTTTCGCAGAAGGGGGTTCGGCGGGGCTATGACGGCTGCGCTTTTGCGGGCTGCACAAGCTGCGGGAGCCTCTTTAGCGGTGTTGCAGGCTTCGGACGAGGGGGAACCCGTATACAGGCGGCAAGGGTTTGAGCCGTGCGGCTTGTTCGTGGAGTATGCTCTGAGCGATGAAATCCTTTTTTAAAAGGGAGTTGCATCACAATAAGGATATATGGGCATTCATTGAGCGTTCAAGCAGGCAAAGGGAAGAGATATTCGTTTGTTTTTTCACGAAAATGGGGGTGTTGGCACCTGCTAGGGGGCGTCGGATCAGGCACTTCCCCCTTGACGGAGACTTTTTTTCACGATACCAGCTTGAGAAGCTAGGCACCTGTCTAAGAGCATATGACATCATACTGCAATCAGACTGGTTTTGTTGTCAGGGGAAATGTTTCTTTTTCTATTTGCAAAGGACTGCCACCATGGAAAACGGTCGAAAACTGCTGCGTGGGATTGCGCTGGCGGCGATTGCCGTGATCGGTTTGGGTGGGATTGCGTTGTTTGCTTCACCGTCGCTGGCCGCCCAAACCCGTCCCGACGTGATCCGCATCGATGCCATAGGCCAGCTCAAAAAGCTGGAAATGCCTCCCGCCGTGTTTTTGCATGACGAACACACCAAGGCCCTTGCTGCCACGGGTCAGGACTGTTCCGTTTGTCATACGCCCACCGCGAACGGGCACACTGCCAAATTCCAGCGCGAGGAAGACGGCGCCGACGCCAAGAAGCTGGAAAGCATCTATCATAATGGTTGTATCGGCTGCCATGAGAACATGGCTTCCAACAACCAGAAGACGGGCCCGCTCGACGGCGAATGCCGCGCCTGTCATGACACGAAGCTTCCGTTCAAGGCCGAACAGAAGCCCGTCAAGATGGGCAGCAAGTCGCTTCACTATCTGCACGTCAGCTCCAAAGCCATCGTCAACCCGGCCAACTCTGAAGAAAACTGCGGCGTTTGCCACCATGTGTATGACGAAAAGCTGAACAAGCTCGTATGGAAGAAGGGACAGGAAGACGCCTGCGCCGCCTGCCACGGCGAAAAGGCCGTCGGCTCCACGCCCTCCCTCCAGACTGCCGTACATACCAAGTGCGTGTGGTGTCATGAAAACGTGGCCCAGTCCTCCCGTGCGTATCTGACCGCTCAGGTGGAAGCCAAGAAGGCCGCCGAGCCCAAGAGCACGAAGAAGCTTTCCGCCAAGGAAGTGCAGGCTGAAGCCGCCGCCGAAGCAGCCGCCATTGAGGCCGCGATCGTAACCGGCCCCACCACCTGCGCCGGCTGCCATACCGAAGAGGCCCAGTCCAAGTTCAAGCAGGTAAGCCCGGTTCCCCGCCTGATGCGCGGTCAGCCCGACGCCACCGTGTTGCTGCCCGTCAACAACGCCAAGCGTCCCGTGGGCGCGCCTGAAGCCGGCATGAAGCCCGTGGTGTTCAACCACAAGGCGCATGAGGCTTCCGTGGACAGCTGCCGCACCTGCCACCATGTCCGCATTGAGTCCTGCACCGTCTGCCACACCGTCGACGGCAACAAGGACGGCAACTTCGTGAAGCTGGCCGACGCCATGCATTCGAAGACCTCGGACAGCAGCTGTGTGGGCTGCCATCAGCAGACCGTGATGCAGAAGAAGGAATGCGCCGGTTGCCACGGGGCTGTTCCGGTCATGCCCGCCGACTCCTGCGCCACCTGCCATAAGGACGTGAAGGGCATCACCTCCGCCCAGATCGCCGACGGCTCCGCCTTCGATCTCACGAAGGAACAGCTTGCCGACATCGCCGCCAAGGATCTGGCCGCCCAGCCCGCTCCGGTGAAGCCTTTCCCCGCCGTCGAAGTGCCTGAGACCGTGACCATCGGCGCGCTGTCCAATGATTTTGAACCGAGCGTGTTCCCGCACCGCAAGATCTACGAAGCCCTTGTGAAGGGTGCCGCCGACAGCGGGCTTGCCTCCGCGTTCCATACGTCGCCGACGGCCATGTGTGCCGCGTGCCACCACAACAGCCCCATCGCGGATCTGAAGACGCCGCCGAAGTGCGCCAGCTGCCACGGGATTGAGGCTGACAAGATGGCTGTGAGCGTCAACAAGCCTTCGCTCAAGGCTGCGTATCATCAACAGTGCATGGCCTGCCACGATCGGATGAAGATCGAGAAGCCTGCCGCCACCGATTGCGCGGGTTGCCATACCCCGCGCGTGAAATAGGCGGAGGAGAAGATATGAACCGTAGATCATTTCTGACTCTGATGGGTGGGCTGGGTATCGGTTCGGCTCTGGGCGGCGCGAAATCCGCGTCCGCTGCGGGCGGGACCTTCCACGGCTACCCCGACAGCAAGGGTGTGCTTCACGACACCACGCTGTGCATCGGCTGCCGCAGGTGCGAACAGGCCTGCAACAAGGTCAACGATCTCCCCAAGCCGGAGAAGCCTTTCACCGATCTCAACGTGCTCAACGAAAAGCGCCGCACGTCCGCCAAAGAGTGGACTGTGGTGAACAAGTACCGTCCCGCGAGCCTCGACAAGGACGTGTTCCGCAAGAGCCAGTGCATGCACTGCGAGGAACCCGCCTGCGCCAGCGCGTGCTTCGTGAAGGCGTTTACCAAGAACCCCGACGGTTCCGTGACCTATGATCCCACCCTCTGCGTGGGCTGCCGTTACTGCATGGTCGCGTGCCCGTTCAACATCCCCGGCTACACCTATGACCGCGCCCTCAATCCGCTGGTCCAGAAGTGCACGCTGTGCCATCCCCGCCTGCAGGAAGGCAAGCTCCCCGGCTGCGTGGAAGCCTGCCCCACCGGTGCGCTGGTGTTCGGCAAGCGCAAGGATCTGATCAAGATTGCGTGGGATCGCATCACCGCGCATCCCGAACGCTATCAGAACCATGTGTACGGCGAGCATGAAATGGGCGGTACTGCGTGGATGACCATTTCCGGCGCTGAGTTCAAGGAAGTGGGCCTCAACGAGGATCTCGGCACCAAGGCCGCCGGCGAATATACGGCTGGGGCGCTCGGCGCCGTGCCTATGGTGGTGGGCATTTGGCCTGTCCTGCTCGGCGGCGCGTACGCGATCACCAAGCGTAAGGAACAGATCGCCAAGGAAGAGCAGAACGAGGCTGTGAAGGCCGCCGTCGCCCGTACCGAGGAAGAGGCCGCGAAGAAGCTGCAGGCCAGCCTCGATAAGGCTGCGAAGGAAGCCGCCAAGGAAAAGGATCGCGCCGTCGCTGATGAAGTGAAGAAGGCCGTGGCCGAAGCCGAGGAAGCTCTCCGGGCGCAGCTTGAGGCCGAGAAGGCCGAAGCCGTGGCGAAGGCTGCGGAAGAGGCTGCCGCGAAGGCCGCTGAAGAGGCCGCTGCGAAGGCGGCCGAACAAGCCGCCGCCAAGGCCGCTAAGCCTTCCAAGCCTGAAAAGGGCAAGAAGGGCAAGCACGACACCAACGGCGGGGAGGCGTAAGCAATGAAACTCTGGAAGAACCTCTCGAATCGTCTTGATGCCGTGGCTGACGCCATGGCCGCCAAGCCGTGCATGCAAGGCTGCGTGGGCAAGACGCTGCTCTCCATCCCTCGCACGCCCGGCAACCTGATCACGGCTGTCATCCTCGCCATCGGGCTGCTGATCACCATCGGCCGCTTCGGGTTCGGGCTCGGCGCGGTGACCAACTTGGATGACAACAACCCTTGGGGCATTTGGATCGCCTTTGACCTGCTGTGCGGCGTTGCGCTGGCGGCTGGCGGCTATGTGACCTCTTCGGCCTGCTACCTCTTCGGTATGAAGCGGTATCATTCGGCCGTGCGCCCCGCCATCCTGACGGCCTTCCTCGGTTATGCCTTTGTGGTCGTCGCCCTGTTGTACGACGTGGGCCAGCCGTGGCGTCTGCCCTATCCCTTGGTCGTGTCGCAGGGGACTACGTCCCTGCTGTTTGAAGTAGGCCTGTGCGTGGGCATCTATCTGACCGTGCTGTTCATCGAATGGTCCCCCGTGGGCCTTGAATGGCTCCTCGGCATGAAGGACGCCCCCTGCTGGCTCGTCCGCCTGCGCCCCCGTATGCACACCATCCGCAAGGCCGTGCTGTGCGCTACCATCCCGCTGACCATTCTTGGTGTGGTGTTGTCCACGATGCACCAGTCCTCGCTGGGCGCGCTGTTCCTCATCGCCCCGAGCAAGATGCACCCCCTGTGGTACTCGCCGTTCATGCCGGTGTTCTTCTTCATCTCCTCGATGGTGGCCGGCCTTTCGATGGTCATTTTCGAGGGCACGCTGTCTCACAAGGCACTGCATAACAAGATGGACGAAACCCACCTGCGCGAAGCTGACGGCGTCGTGTTCGGCTTCGGCCGCGCGGCTTCCTTCGTGCTGATCGGCTACTTCTTCATCAAGGTGCTGGACACCACCATGGACAACGATTGGCACTACCTCGCTTCCGGTTACGGTGCGTGGTTTGCCGTCGAAATGGTCGGCTTCGTGCTTCTGCCCGCCTTCCTGTATGCCCTCGGCGTGCGCGAAAAGAATATCACGCTCATCCGTGTGGCGTCGGTGTTCGGCGTGCTCGGCATCGTCGTCAACCGCTTCAACGTGTGCCTTGTGGCCTTCAACTGGCAGTTGGACAGCGCGGATCGCTACTTCCCGAGCATTTCGGAAGTGTTCCTGTCCATCTTTATCGTAACCCTGATCGTGACGGCGTACCGCTTCGTGTGCTCGAAGATGCCGGTCCTGTACGAACACCCTGATTTCAAGGACGCCCACTAGGGCGCCGGGAGCGAAATATGGAAGATTTCCCCACGCTCTACTCGTTTATGATTTTCACCAAGGGCTGGACGTATGTCCTCATGGGCGTCGCGCTCGTGGGGTTCCTCGGATACTGGCGCTTCCTTTTTGGTCGCGACGAGCGAACCGGCAGACCCGAGTAATCCGCAAGGAGCTGTTCTATGTACGAATTCCTCACTGGTCCCATGTTGTGGGCTGCCTTTCTCATCTTTGTGATTGGCCTTGCCCGCCGTGTGGTCCTGTATATCCGGGGGCTGGATTGGCGGCTTGAACGTGTCGCCTACGGCCCCGGCCGTAAAATCGGTATGAAGGGCGCGATTTCTTCCGTCTTTCAGTGGCTGGTTCCTTTTGGGACGCACAGTTGGCGCAAGCAGCCCTATTTCACCATCGCCTTCTTCCTGTTCCATATCGGCGTGGTGATCGTGCCTCTGTTCCTTGCCGGTCACATGGTCATTATGCAGGAGCGTTTCGGCTTCAGCCTGCCCGCGCTGCCCATGTGGTTCTCCGACGCCTTTACGGTGCTCGCCATCGTCGGTGCGTTTATGATGGTTCTGCGCCGCATCGCGCTGCCGGAAGTCCGCTTCCTGACGAACTGGGGCGACTGGGGCATCCTGCTGCTGGTGCTGTTCGTGCTCGTCGCCGGTTTCCTCGCCCGGATGCAGGCCCCCGGCTATGAAAGCTGGCTCCTGTGGCACATCTTCTCGGCCGAGCTGGTGCTCATTTTGGCGCCGTTCACCAAGCTTTCCCACATCGTGCTGTACTTCATGTCGCGCGGTCAGCTTGGCATGGACTACGCCATCAAGCGTGGCGGCGCGTCGCGCGGCCCCGCTTTCCCCTGGTAATCCTCCGGGATTGTCAGCATATTGGAGGACAACATGCCTGAAGGCAAGTTTTGCAACAGACGGCCCATCAAGACCGAGGAAGAGCTGAAAGCGCTTCTCGGCGACAAGGGTGGGCAGCAGTATTATAAAGAAATGGAAACATTGGAAGTGGACACGGTCGCTCTGTGGGATACCCTGCAGAAGACCTGCAAGTCCCGCACCCGCACGTGGCTCGAAATTTGCGCCCACTGCGGCCTGTGCGCGAACAGCTGCTTCCTCTATACGGCGAACAACCGCGATCCCAAGCAGGTTCCGTCTTATAAGATCCAGTCCACGCTCGGCGAAATGCTTCGCCGTAAGGGGCAGGTCGATACCCAGTTCATGATCGATACGATGGAAGTGGCGTGGGCGAAATGCACCTGCTGCAACCGTTGCGGCACGTACTGTCCGCACGGCATCGACATGGGCGTCATGTTCAGCTATCTGCGCGGCATACTGTATTCTCAGGGCTTCGTGCCGTGGGAACTCAAGATCGGCGCGGGCATGCACCGTGTATACGGCGCCCAGATGGACGTGACCACCGAGGACTGGGTGGACACCTGCGAATGGATGGCCGATGAAAACTCGGAAGAGTGGCCGGGCCTTGAGATTCCGATCGACAAGGAAGACTGCGATGTCATGTACATCCTGAACGCCCGCGAACCCAAGCACTATCCTGAAGACGTGGCGCAGGCCGCCATCCTCTTCCATGTGGCCGGGGAAAAGTGGACCGTTCCTTCCGTGGGTTGGGAAAACACGTCCCTGTCCATGTTTGCCGGTGACTGGGAAGCGTGCGCCGATAACGTGAAGCGGATCTATGGCGCGGTTGACCGTCTGCGCCCCAAGATGGTCGTGGGCACGGAATGCGGCCATGCGCACCGTGCCACGGTCGTGGAAGGCCCCTATTGGGCCGGACGCGAAGACGGCAAGCCGCCGGTTCCGTTCCTGCACTATGTGGAATGGCTGGCCGATGCGCTGCGCAAGGGCAAGATCAAGATCGACCCCGCCAAGCGCCTCAAGATGCCCGTGACCTTGCAGGATTCGTGCAACTACATCCGTAACCACGGCCTTGCCGAGCACACCCGCTACATCATGAGCCAGATCGCGGATGACTTCCGTGAAATGACGTGCAACCGCGAAGACAACTTCTGCTGCGGTGGCGGCGGCGGCTTCAACGGCATCGGCAAGTTCCGCCCGCAGCGTGACAAGGGCCTGTACATGAAGTTGCAGCAGATCCGCGAAACCGGCGCCAAGCTGGTCATTTCGCCCTGCCACAACTGCTGGGACGCCATCCGTGATATGATGGAGGTGTACCATGTGCACGACATCAAGTGGAGCTTCCTCAAGCCCCTCATCATCGATATGATGATCGTCCCCGATCATCTGAAACCGCATGATGACGAGGAATAAGGAATGGCGGGAACGCGGAGAGGAAGGAGCAGCTTTTTCTGAAGGCTTTTTCTCTTTCCGTATCCTCTAAACCCCTATTCGTAACCGTTCACGGTTTCAATCAGGCCCGCCTGAACGAACGGATCGGTTATATGAGTATGAAAACGCCCCGAATCAATGGTTCGGGGCGTTTTCATTTTATGGGCTTCACAGCCTGTTGAGGATACTGAGCGTCCGAAACAAGGAACTACCCGCTATGCGGGGGATTATGATAGGAGGGTATGGCTGTTGCACAGGCTGGGTTCTTTTGCGCCTGATCTGCCTTTTCCCCTTGGGGAAGCTCGGATTGGGGCAAACCGTCCAAGCCGCTTCTGGAGCGGCCATAGGGCCGGAAGCGTTCCGCGGATGAACCGCTATGCCGTAAGGCCCTCTTCCCTTTTTCAGTCGCTTACCCATGCATTTTCTTTAATGAGTTCCTGTAAATCCTTTCAATGCGCTCAGGAGTTGCCGGGACGGGGGCGACGGAGAGAAGCAGCCCAAGGGACGGTGTTGTCTGGGTGAGTTCGCACAGGCGCTGGATGTCGTTCTCAGTGAACCCCTCATCCTCCAGCTTCTGCGGTACGCCCATGTCGGCGAGCCACGCTTCAACGCATCCGGCGGCCTTATGGGCCTCGTCCGGGGTTCCTTTGAGGTCAGGCGTCAGCGGCCGTAAAATCGTGCCCAGCGTGGCGGCACAGGCGGGATAGCACTCTTCGATGATGGCAGGAAGGATCATGGAAAGGCCAAGGCCGTGTGCGAGTTCCGGCTTGACGCCGCTGAGTGGGTGTTCCAGTGCATGTGTGAAGTGGAGCAGCCCGTTGTCAAAGGCGGTTCCCGCGATCATGGAAGCGTAAGACAGGCAGTAACGGGCCTTGAGGTCTTCGGGGTTGGCGAGCGCCTTGGGCAGGTATTCCGCCACAAGGCGGATGGTCTCCCCAGCCAGCAGGATGGACAACGGGTTGGCAGTAACGGCGGTGGCGGCTTCGATGACGTGGTTTACGGCATCAATGGAGACATAGCGGGTCTGCTTGGGCGAGAGCTTGGTCATCAAGCCCGGATCGTCGATGGAGAACAGGGGATAGAGGCAGTCATAGGCGATGGCGGGCTTGTGGTTGCGCTTCGTAATGCTGGCCACGGCGAAGCGGTTGACTTCGCTGCCCGTACCGTGGGTCAGGTTGACGACAACGATGGGGACAGCCTTTGTCGGCGTGAACGCGAAAGTATACAGTTCTTCCGCCGTCTTGTCGGGATTGGCGAGGATAATCGCCGCGCTCTTGCCCGCATCGATGGGGCTGCCGCCGCCAATGCAGATGACGGCCTTGGCATCGGCAGATCTGCCGAGGGCCGCCGCCTCGTCTATGGAGTCGGTCGTGGGGTTGGGGGTTACCTTGTCGTACAGGGCGATGCGTATGCCGTGCTTGGCGCAGGCTGCGGTAACGTAATCCCATGCGCCGGTGAGCTTGTAGGAATGCCCACCGGTCACGCAAAGGACGGAGTCGATGCCTCTGGCCTTCAGCTCGGCGGCAATAGCATCCATCTTGGCGATGGCCCCGACTCCAAGATAGGCTGTTGTCTTGGTACGGATTTCCTTGACATCATGCTCATTGAATCGAGTATCCCACATGGCGGGCTCCTTGATGGGAAATATGTTAGATTGAACAATCAAACAAATTATTCTTTTATTCACAAATAAAGCCGGGTACACTGGCTGTCAAGATGGCTGCCGTGCTTTCACCTCAAAAATCATGGAAAAGATAATAGTAAGAAAAGAATTTATTTTGAACATTTACTATATTAGGTGGTATTGTGCCCAGAAAAAGGCAAGAGGCCCTCTCAGCCTAAAGGGTTCTCTTCCATTCCCGATCCGGCCTGCCAAGCCAGCGCCTTAGGCCCGTTACGCGCAAGAGCCACTTGATGAACATCTTTATGCCCCAATAAAACGGAATGATCGGCAAGGCGCATTTATGTGGAGAGCATAGGGGAATGATTGGTTGATGCCATTATTATTTCAATAGATTAAAAACGATATGCAAATCCAAGTGATAAAACGGGATACCACGTATATTTATGCACTTTGTTTTTAATATTGTCTTCCTCTGCTTGTATTCTCGCAATATAGTGTTCAGGAATAGGAACATCAGGAAGTTGGAAGGAAACACGGGCCTTTCCCATATATAAGGCCCCAAGTGAGGCATGCCACCCTAAAGAGGATTCTGATTGTTGGGTACTTTCCCAACCAATGCCAATATAAGGTGCGAGCCTTTCCCATGTAGCCGTTCCGTTCGTTTGATTGATGAGTTCCTTGTAAATGGGATTTATTGCATTTACCGAAGTGGAAAGCGTTGTATCCAATTTGAAGTAATAAGCTCCGGCGGATACCCGAAAAGCATTTTCAAAGGGAAAGATATCCAATAATAAACCGATGCTGTGACTGGAGTCTTCGGTCTTATACTGAATGCCCTTTAGTTTTATTTTTGTATCGAATGGTTGAGTAAAGGCACTTAACCTATAGGCTATGAAACTGTTTTGACGATAGCTGACGTCAACTCCAACCCCAAGGGTACTTACGGAAGGCTGGATGGAAAACGGAGACGCCGAAGCGACACTTGGAAACAAAAGGACACAGCATAAGAGAAAGGAACGGATGGACATGATACACCTCACGGGAGCGTCTTTTCCGTCATATAGGCATATCAAGAAATGAGTTGGCAACTATGGATTGTTTGAGCCGAATGAGTATTTTGTGGGGACATGCAGATACGGAGGCATATGCTGATTTTTACATGGCCTATAAGAATGGTTTTGTCATGGCATGTGATTATTTTGTCCCCACAGTATGTTGAAAATACAACCTTTTTATCCAGTTTTTCTGTTGGCGGGCTTCATGTATGGAATATTTTATCGGTGGCTGTGCCATAGAAAATGGTTGTTTTTTCCTTGAAGTTCCAAAGGAATAACCAACAACATGCCTTAACTGTGGATTCCGCCGATGGGAAAGCTGGAGAAAAAGGCTGTATTTTCGCCGCGCTGTAGAGATGAAACAACCATATGTATGGCAGAGCATTTCGGTTATTCCTTCAGAGTTTCAGGAAATAAAGTATCAACCATTTTCTATGGCACAGCCATAAGGATAAGGGTGGATCAACAAATAATAGGCGACGGTGCTTTAATGTAGCGTATAAGGAGGGGAATCCCTTCCATATGGATGGAAAATAGCAGGCCGCACTGCCTTCCCACCGCCATTTTTGCGTAGGTGCTTTTCGAGGGATGGTGCGGCGGATATTCCGCACCAAAGGAGGGCTTCATGATGAGGAGCCTTGTGCGCCGGTCTCCGGCCTAATATGATGGACGCCTGCCCAACTGCGGTTACGGGTGGAAAACATGGGGTCCATTTGGATGGAGGGGCGGCAAAGGCTGTACTGACCTGTTTTATATGTTGGTTCATGGTGGTGGAACCGATGGTAGCGAAGGGGCCAGTTGCTTTCGTGATATTTCGAGGGCTATCCGGCAAGCCTCTGTGTTTTGGAAGTCAGCGTCCTTTTTCTGGACAATGTTGCCCCCTATTCGGGATGCTGGGCCAATGCGCCAGGTTGTTTCGTCAATTAGATATAATTTATTGAGATTATGTAACTGTTTTTAACGTCATGAAAGGATTGTTTTTAATGATTTCAAATAGTTATATTTAACTGACAACATAACCTAGTGTCTTTCGCCATTAGGTGGAGGCGGGCGGTTCTTTTTTCCACAGCGTTTTCATGATTCCGATGAGCGCCGGATGATGCACAGCGATGCTCGAAAAGGTGATGCTGCCATGAATGTAATTGCATATATCCATAATGATTTTCAGGAAAAATTTGGCATTCCCCGGCAAAGCGGGGTTGTGGGGACGGCTCTGTCAGAGATTGTGTTTGAGCCTGACTACCGGAGTGCGGAGGCATTGCGCGGGTTGGAAGGTTTTTCCCATATCTGGCTGATCTGGGCGTTTTCCGCATCCGCAGGCAAAGGCTGGTCGCCTACGGTTCGGCCTCCGCGTTTAGGCGGCAATGCGCGGGTCGGGGTTTTTGCCTCGCGTTCCCCGTTCCGTCCGAATCCGCTGGGGCTGTCGGCGGTGAAGCTGGAGGATATTGTGCTCCAGTCCCCGGAAGGGCCGTTGTTGCGGGTTTCTGGAGCCGATCTGCTGCATGGGACGCCGATTTTTGACATAAAGCCCTACCTTCCCTACGCGGATTGCATCCCGCAGGCGACAGGCGGTTTTGCAGGGACGAAACCAGAGCCCCGGCTTGAGGTGAACGCCGATCCGGAAATCCTGCAAGGGCTCCCGGCAGGCAAATGGGCGACGCTGCATGAGGTGCTGTCCCTTGATCCCCGCCCGTCCTATCAGAATGATCCCGAACGGGTTTATGGATTTGCCTTTGCCGGGCGCAATGTCAGGTTCCGGGTCAGCGGTTCTGCGCTTGAGGTGCTTTCCATTGATGCCATAGGGGAAAAGCTCCCGTGATGGAGCGCTTTGACGATGGTGAGCTTTGCCGGGAAGCCGTGCAGCCGTCAACAAAAGCCCCGGCCCATGCAGGGTGGAGGCAATGGAGCCAGCGGAAGGCAAAGGGCATGGCGGTTGCGATGCGGCGGCTGTAAGGCGGTTCATGCGTAGGAAGGACAGGGATGGCCCTGTCGAATGTGATTGTTTGCCTCCCCAGTATGTTGTTGGGATACGGCCTTTTTCTCCGTTTTTTGTTGGCGGATTTCACGGCTGAGATATTTTGTTGGTTCTCTTTTGGGAACTTCAAGAATAAAGCATCAACCGCTTGCCGTGGCACGGCCATGTCGTCGAGCGCAGGCTAAGCTCATTGCATCGTTCAAGATTTGAGGGGGAGAGTCTCCATAACGTTTTTTCAGATGAAAAAGCGGGAAAGAGATGTGAGCGGCCACAACGAAAAAGCCCTTATGGTTGTTCACCATAAGGGCTTGATTTCTCGTGGAGCCTTTGAGCAGAATTGAACTGCTGACCTCATCCTTACCAAGGATGCGCTCTACCAACTGAGCTACAAAGGCGTCTCTGTGTCGTGCTTGTCGCTGTCGACGAAGAAGCTTTTAGCTTTATACTGCGTCGCCGTCAAGTTTTTTTTCAATATTTTTTTCGGCGGGGCAGAGGCCCCGTTCGCTGCTGCGGACAAAGTCCACAAATTCCATAAGTTGAGGAATGTTCACGTAGTCTTTCGCAAGCAGATCCAAGGCTTCGGAGCGGGGCATCTCACTGCGCCAAATCAGGCGGAAAGCCTGTTTGAAGGCGGAAATGGTCTCGCGGGAAGCTCCGGCGCGGCGCAGCCCCACGAGGTTGGGGCCATGCACGAGCGCACGGCTGCCCGCCGCCAGCATCCACGGGGGGAGATCCTGCGCAACCCCCGTCATGCCGCCGACGAAAGCGTGGGTGCCGATATGCCCGAACTGGTGCACTGCGGAAAGGCCGCCGATGATCGCAAAATCGTCCACGCGCACATGCCCGCCGAGGGTGGCCCCGTTGGACATGACGATGTCGTTGCCGAGCTGGCAGTCATGGGCGATGTGCGTGTAGGCCATACACAGGTTGCGGCTGCCGATGCGGGTCAAGCCGCCCCCGCCTTCCGTGCCCCGGTGGAGCGTGGCGAATTCACGGATGCGGTTATCGTCGCCGAGTTCCAGCCACGTCACTTCGCCTTGGAACTTGAGATCCTGCGGCACGCCGCCAACCAGGGCGTGGGAATGGATATGGTTGCCCGTACCCATTTTCGTGTAGTCTTTGATGACGGCATGCGCGTCGATGCGGCAGCGATCCCCGATGATGACATGCTCTTCGATGATCGCATAAGGGCCTATTTCCACATCCTTGCCGATCTGCGCCCCGGCGTGCACGATAGCGGTGGGGTGGACTCGTTGGGAAGGCATGTTGTTGCCCATACTACACGTCCCCACGATCGGTCACGGCGGCGGTGAGTTCCGCTTCGGCGGCAAGCACGCCGTCAACGTAAGCCTGGCCCTCCATCTTCCACAGCTTCAGCTTGTGGCGGATAAGGCGGCATTCCAGATCCAGGCGATCGCCGGGGAAGACCGGACGGCGGAAGCGAACCTTTTCGAGCCCGGAGAAGAGGAAGAGCTTCCCGACTGTTTCGCTCGGATCGAAACCATGCAGCACCAGCAGGCCGCCAGCCTGCGCCAGGGCTTCAATGATGAGCACGCCGGGCATCACCGGGACGCCGGGAAAATGCCCCTGAAAGAACGGCTCATTGAAGCTGACGCACTTATGTGCCTTGATGTGTTCCCCATCCACGATTTCGTTGACCCTGTCCACGAGCAGGAAGGGGTAACGGTGGGGGAGGAGCTCCAGAATCTTGCGGATGTCAAACGAGGTAGGCTGGTCCATGCTGTGTATTCCTTGAGTCTGAATTGCAAAGGGCTAGGCGCCCGGCTTGCCGCCCTTGAGGTCTTCCAGTTCCTTTTCAAGCTTGGACAGCCGCTTGAAGAGTTCGGGGAAGCGGGGCATGAGGGCCAGCGTGCGCATATAGGTACGCTGATCCACGGTGGGCGTGCCGCCCACCACGACGTCGCTGGGGATATCTTTGGCAACCCCCGACTGGGGCCCGATGGTGACGTTGTCGCCGATGTGCAGGTGCCCGGCGATGCCGACCTGTCCGGCGAACGTGCAGTTGTCCCCGACCGTGGTGGAGCCGGAAATGCCCACTTGAGAGACGATGAAACCGTTGCGGCCTATCTGCACATTATGCCCGATCTGCGCGAGATTGTCGATTTTGGTGCCGTCGCCGATGCGGGTGACGTCGAGCACGGCCCGGTCGATGGCGGCGTTGGCCCCCACCTCGACGGCGTTGCCGATGGCGACCTTGCCGACCTGCGGGATTTTCTGGATACCCGCGGGAGTCCGGGCGAAGCCGAAACCGTCCGCGCCGAGCACGGAACCCGGATGGAGGATGCAGCCTTCGCCGACGTGCGTCCCGGCCATAAGCACTGCGTTCGGATAGATGGTGGTGCCCTTGCCTATGCTGACGTTCTCGCCCACATAGACGCCGGGGAAGAGCTTGGCGCCGCTTCCCACTTTGGCATGGGGCCCGATGTAGACGAAGGGATAAACGGTCACCCCTTCACCAAGCTCGGCATCGGGGTGGATGAAGGCCAAGGGGCTGATTCCGGAAAAGCTGCCCTGCGGCGCGGCAAACAGCTCCAGAACACGGCCGAAATCTTGGTAGGGATTTTCGCTGATCAGGGCGCGTCTGACATCCCCGGCGTGTTCGGGACGGACGATGACGGCGCCAGCCCGCGTTTCCGCGAGCTGGTCAGCGTATTTGGGATTTGCCAGAAAGCTCACTTCATCGGGCCCTGCCCCCTCCAAGGTGTTGACGCCGATGACTTCGGCATCGTCTCCCTGCAGGGTCAAGCCAAGCCGGGCCGCGATTTCGGAGAGTTTACGGGCAGCCATTTACTTCTTACCGGTCTTGGGTTCCGGGAACTTGCTGCCGCCGGCCTTCCACAGACGGTTGACTTCAGCGAGGACGGGCTTGGTGATGTCAAGGGTGGGGGTGGCGTACATCACGCTGCCGGCAGCGGCGTCGAGGATGAGATCGAGCTTCTGCTGCTTGGCGATCGTGGTGGCGGCGTCGTAGATCTGCTGAGCCATGCTCTGGCGGATCTGGTTTTCGGTGTTTTCCACCTTACGGGCGAAGTTGCGGGACTTTTCCTCAAAAGCGCGGCGCAGGCGGAGGAATTCCATCTGCTTGTCTTCGCGTTCCTTGGCGGACATCTTGGCGACCTGAGCCTGAAGGGCTTCACCCTTGGCCTGCAGATCCTTCGCCTGCTTTTCAAGCTGCGTCTTTTCGGCGCCGAACTGCGACTGCAGCTTCTGCTGGGCGGCCTTGGCAGCGTCGCTGTCCATAGCAACGGCCTGAGAGTTGAACACGCCGATTTTCATATCGGCGAAAGCGGAACCCGCCATCAGCACACAAGCCACAAGAGCGAGGGACAATACTCTGAACATATTCTTCTCCTTGAATGTACGGACACTAGCGGGAACCCTGCCCGCAGATCGAAATGGATAGCCTTCAACGCGTGAGTCGTCAAGACATGTTCCAATATGGCATAAAGACGGGGGGAGAGCCCATCGTTCCGAAAAGGTTTTTATATCCAGTTATTCCAGAACATAAAGAAACTGAGGGGCCTTTATGGATGCGCCTGATGCAGGGACGGCCGTGTTTTTTCTTTGGCCGTGCCATAGGAAATGTTTGATGCTTTTTTCCTTGAAATCCCAAAGGAATAACCAGTAAAAGGCCCCAAGCATGGAGCCCGTAGGCGGAAAAGCTGGAAAAAACGCCTGTATTCCCAGCATAGTGTAAAGAGAAAACAGGGCTCTGTCACAGAGTATATGGTTGTTTCATCTCCACAGCACGATGAAAATACCGCCTTTTTCTCCAGTTTTCCCATTGGCGGAATCCATGTCTAAGGCCTTTTGTCGGGTAATCCTTTGAAACTTTGAGGAAAAAGCATCAGCCATTTTCTATGATGCAGCCTAAAACAGCCATATGCTATGGCAGAGCCTTTTCTTTCAGCGGGGGCCATACTGCCGCAGTATTGCGTTTAAAGAGAACCTAGTGGGCAGAAAGTCCCCTTTTGGGGAGCCCTTGCTGTGGGAACTTTCCCAAGCAAAAGAGCCCGGCAAAAGGGCGAGCTTTGGGGGAGACATTCACGTTTTTAATAAATCTTGTATTCAACTATCTGAGGCTCAAAATGAATTCTTTTAGAAGGCTCTGTATAGTATGTGGTTGTTTCATCTCCACAGTGCGGTGAAAATACAGCCTGTTAGAAATCCATTGAAAAAGTGAATGCCTCCTTTGGGGAGGCCCGCTCAAAAGGCAACGCGGAGGATAAGGCTTGGAAAGGAAATGCCGCCAGACGGAGGCTCAAGGGAGGCGGAATCAGCGTTTGGCTCCGTCCAGACTTCCCAAGTGGGCAAGGATGCCGGAAGCGATCCCCTCCGCCAACGCCTGCCGATACGTGGGGATGAGAAGGTTCGCGGCTTCCTGTTCGTTTGAGCAATAGCCGACCTCCACGAGGACACCCGGCATATTCGCACCGAGCAGAACCTTGAAGGGGGCGGACTTGACCCCTCCGTTTCGGACGGTGAATGTTTTTTCCTTCATGACGGAAAGAGTACATTTTTGGATGGTGTCGGCGAGCCGCCGGGATTCTTGGTTGCGCACCGACGACGCGGCGGCAGGGGAGCCCGCATCCCCCTTATGGCCGCCGTTGGCGTTTTCCCGCCCGGCGATTTTGCCCGCATCCGCACTGCTTGAGGCGGTACCAGGGAAATACGTTTCCAAGCCGCAGGCGTTTTCATTCGGGCTGGCGTTGACGTGGATGGACAGCAGCACATCGGCGCGGGCTTGGTTGGCTATGTACGAACGGGTGGACAACGAAACCCATGTATTGTCCGTGCGGGTATATCGCACCTGGATGCCTTTGCCCGCGAGGATAGCGCCTACGCGCTTGGCGATGTCCAGCGTCACTTCGCGCTCGACGACGCCGTTGTGCACGGTTCCGGGATCTTTGCCGCCGTGGCCGGGATCGATCACGACGGAACGGGTGGCGAACCGGAAGATCGGATCGCTCGACTGAAGCCCTTGGCCGAATGGGATGCCGCGGGGCATGGCCGCATCCGCCGCCGAGGTCGTGATGACGATGCGGAACGGCGAGGATTCCGTTTTGACCATGAAGCGTTTGATCTGCCTGAAATCAAGCAAAAGCCGCGTCTTGTCGGGTGCGGACAGGTCAAGGCGCATACGGCGGAGGGAACTGCCCTGCACTTTGATGCCGGGGCGGATCGTCGAGGCCGGATTGACGCCCATGAGATCCACGACCATCCTGTTTGGGGCGGCGTTTTTCTTGCCGCCGCGCTGCGTATCAATGGACCAGATGATGGGGCGATCGAATTCCAGCGTGACTACGGCCAGATTTTTCCGGTTTTCCCATTTCATGTCGGTCAGGAGCGCCGCCGCCTTCTTGCCCGGCGTGCCGCTCTTGGCCGCTTCCAGCGCCGCCTTGAGGCGCTGTGCGTACAGCTTGGCTTCCGGCGCGATATCGCCCTTGGGGTATTGCCTCTGGATGGCGTCCAGCGCTTCCTGCGCCCCGGAAAAATCGTTGAGTCGTTCCGCCTTGAGGCGCGCAATGCCGAACAGCACGTCATCAGCCAGCACATGGTTGGCGTAATCCTTGAGGAACATCCCATACCGCCCGACGGCGGCTTGCGCGTCCTGCCGCAGCATGGAACGCTTGGCGAGTTCCTCCATCGCCAACGCCGAACGGAAGAGCGCCGCAGGGCGGTTGCGCCAGCGCGGGTGCTTCTCATAGATGTCAAAAAACGACTGGGCGAGGGCTTCCCACGGCTCACGCCAGCCGCCGCGTTTGGAGTCGTTCTTCAGCAGCGCCATATCCTGCTTGGCCTTTTCGTATTTCTGCTCAAAGGAGGGGGCCGCGTGCGCTCCGGAAAACGCGGCCGCGAACAGGGCGAGGGCAAAGGCGGCCAAAAGGAGCCTGAACAGGCGCGCAATGGCGGCGGATGGGCTGTGCGGAGTCTGGGAGCCGGTACGAATCATGAAGGGGAAGCTGTCCTGATGGGCGGCTGCGCCGCGTCGAAGAAGCCCGCCCGTGCGGAAACGGGCAAAGCGGAAGGGGTGCGGGAAAGGGAACCCTTCCCGCACCCTTGTTTTTAGAAGAACTGGCCCATGGAGAACTCGAAACGTCCGCCGGGGCGGTCGCCCTTGACGTTCTTGTCCAGCGGGAAGCCGTAGGCGAAGCGCAGATCGCCCATGGGCGAACGCCAGCGCAGTTCAAGGCCGACCGACTTCTTCAGTTCGCTGAAGGGATCGGAAGTCTGGCTGGAGTCGATGTTGTAGCCGATGTCGAAGAACGGCACGAGGGCGATGCCCATTTCCGGGTGGAACGTCCAGATATATTCAAAGTTCAGGAAGCCCATGCGGTCGCCGCCGATTTCGTCATGGTACTTGGGATCGCGCGGGGCAAGGTCTTCCGAGTCATAACCACGGATGGAGTCGATGCCGCCGATGAAGAAGCGGTCGAACACGGGTACCGGCTTGTCGGAGTTTTCAAACACGCCGCCGACGCGCCCACGCCAGTGGAAGATGTGGTTCGGGTTGCGGAACAGCGTATGGAACGACTGCAATTCACCGATGGGCTTGAAGAAGTTGTCGTTGCCGCCGATACCGCCGCCGCCGTATTCCATGGAGACGCGGCCCACCACGCCGGACGTGGGACGTTCGCGCGAGTCGGTGGAGTCGTAGGTGATGCTGGTGCTCACGACGCTCGACAGGTTCTTGCCTTCGTATTCCTTGTAGGCGCGGGATGCCGAATCGGGGATGTCGAACAGGGTGTAGCGGTCGAGACGGTAGCCCACGGATACCGAGGTGTATTCGCCGATGGGGTGGAAGAGGCGAATGGTGTTGCCTATGGTCTTCTTCTTGAAGTCGTCCCATTCTTCCCAGATGGCGTAGCTGTTGTTGCTGAAGCCGAAATCGGTATCGTAGATGCGCGGGTTGACGAAAGACAAGTCCAGATACGAGGACTTGCCGGACACGAACCCCTGCAGGGCGAGCGAGTAACCGCGGCCGAACAGGTTGCGCTCCTGAATGCTGCCGCTCACGCCGAACTGATAGAAGGTCGAGTAGCCCACGCCGCCCATAATGGCGCCGGTGCGGTCTTCCTTCAGGTTGACGCGGAGATCGACTTCATCGTCCTTGTCGGTCGGGACGATGGTCGTATCGGCCTGCGTAAAGTAGCGGAGGCGGTTCAGGCGTTCGTTGGAACGGCGCAGCTTGGAGCCGTCGAACTGGTCGCCGTCGGCAAGGCGCAGTTCGCGGAAGATGACGTTGTCGCGGGTGCGGGTGTTGCCCTGCGTGACCACGCGGCGGATATGCACCTTCTGCTTCTTGTGCGGCACATAGAAGACGTCAATGACGCCCTCCTCGGCACTTTTCGGGGTGTCCACGTCGACCTCGGCGAAGGCGTAGCCGTAGTTGCCGTAGAAGTCGGTGAGGGCTTTGATGTCGTCCTGCAGGACGGTGAGGGAGAAATACCCGTTGGAATCCTTATAGTCGTCAAGCTTGATCACTTCTTTCAGGCGTTCGTCGTTGTCGATGAGATCGCCCTTGAAGCCGATTTCGCCGAGTTTATAGCGTATGCCTTCATTGATGGTGAACGTGACGGTGATGCCGTCTTCGGAGTAGTCCACCTGCGGCGCGGCGACCTGAATGTCCACGTAGCCGTGGTTCATGGCGTAGGCCGTGATCGCGGCGGAGTCGCGCTCAAGGTACTCTTCGCGGAGCACGCCCGTGCCGGTAACCCATGACAGGATGCCGTGCTCTTGGAGCGCGAGTTCCTTCTTGAGGTCGTCGGCGTCGATGCTCTGGAGCCCTTCGAGCTTGATTTCCTTGATGTAGAGCTTCTTGCCTTCCTTCACGTCGAAGACCAGCACGGCCGAGGCGCTGTTGGCCTTCTGTTCGATGCGGTAGTTGACTTCGGCGAGGTAGAAACCTTCCTTGCGGTACAGCTCGGTGACCTTCTGGATGTCTTCGGCAAGCAGGCGATCGTTGAGGACGGAGCCCGTCTTGGAGCTCATGGCCGCCAGGATGTCTTCTTTTTTGACCTCGTCGGAGCCGTTGACGATCACGTCGTCAATGCGGGGCTTTTCCTTGACCGTGAACACGAGCACGCGGCCCTGCCCGCCCTGTTCGATGTCGGCGTTCACGTCGCTGAAGTAGCCGAGATCCCAGATACGCTTGATTTCTTCATTGAGCGTGGCGGGATCGACCACGTCACCCTTCCGTGTGGACAGGCGCATCAGCACCACATCGGGATCAAGAACCTTGACGCCGCGGATCTGGATGTCCGTGATGGCGTCGCCCTTGACCGCGCCGCCGCCCATCTTCTCGACGAGCTCGTCAACGGCGGGGAGCAGCTCGATCATGTTCTGCTTCTGGACGAAGTAGGGCTGTGCCCCCCGCTGCCCTGCGGCATCGACCATGCGGGCGTCGATGCTGAACGCGTCGCCGGTCTTGCTGAAGCTGCCGTATACGGCGTAGTTCGCCCCGGTCTGCTTGGCGATGGAACGCGCGGCCGCCAGATTGAGCTGGCTGATCCGCTGGTTCTTGAGCAGGCGCAGCGTATCCTTGGCCGGGATGACCTTAAAGCCCTTTTGGGCCAGCCGCTGTTCAAACAGCTTGGGCAGTTCGTCGTTCAGGTAGTTGAGATCCGCCCCTCCATTGATCTGGAAGGGGAGAACGGCCACACGGACGGCATCCGAGGCCGCCTGTTTGGGCGCCGCCTGAGCCGTACCGTGGAACAACAGATTACACAGCGCCAGCGCCAGCAGCGCGAGTACGCATCTCTTCATACAGTTCTCCAGATCGTAATTCGAGGCAGCGCCCGAGGGTTCCCGCCATTTCACGGTTATGGGTGACAATGACGAGGGTCATGCCGAGTGTGCGGTTCAGTTCCAGAAGCAATTCGGCGACGGAATCGCCTGTCCGCTGATCCAAGTTGCCGGTGGGCTCGTCGGCCAGCAGCACACGGGGCTCCAGCAGGATGGCCCGCGCGATGGCGGCGCGCTGACGCTCGCCGCCGGAAAGGGTGGTTACCCTGTGATCCTTCCTGTCGGAAAGCCCGACGCGTCCGAGGGCCTGCCGTGCCAGTTCCAGCGCCTTCGACCGGTTCATCCCGGCGATGAGCGCCTGCATAGCCACGTTTTCCTCGGCGGAAAATTCGGGCAGCAGGTGGTGGAACTGGAAAACGAACCCTAGCTTCCTGTTGCGGAAATGGGCTTTTTCCTTAGGCGTCATGTCCGGCAGGCTTTTGCCCTCGAAGAGTACCTTGCCCGCGGTCGGCGTGTCCAGCGCGCCGAGCAGGTGGAGGAGGGTGGACTTGCCCGATCCCGACGCCCCGACGATGGCGAGGGATTCGCCGGCCCGGACGGTCAGGTCTATATTTTTCAGAATGGTGATGCGCTCCGCAGGGCCCTCGCAGGACTTCCCGACGCCGGAAAGCTCGTAGAGTACCGGGGGCGCGGTCGCGTATGCTGTCTGTTCCATCATTCAAACCGCAGGGCTTCGGCGGGCTCAAGGCTCGAAGCCTGCCGCGCCGGATAGATCGTGGCGAGGAAACACAGGGTCATGGCGGACACGCCGACCACAACGATATCGACCCAGTCGAGCAGGATGGGCAGGTGATCCAGCGTATAAACCCCCGGCGGGAGCTTGATGAACTGATACCGCTGGAGGAGGAGCGCCAGCCCTATGCCGAGCACATAGCCGAGCAGGGTGCCCACCACGCCGATGATCGTGCCCTGAAGCATGAATATCCGGCGGATCATCCCCTTGGTCGCGCCCATGGACATCAGGATGGCGATGTCGTGCGTCTTTTCCATGACCAGCATGACCAGCGTGGTGACGATGGAGAAGGAGCCGATGAGGACGACCATCGCCAGCAGGATGAACATGCCGATTTTTTCGAGCTTCAACGCGGCAAAGAGATTCGCGTTCATGTCCATCCATGTGCGGACGGAAGCCAGCGGGCCAAGCTCCTTCTGGAGGGCGGCGGCGACGGCATCGGCCTTATATACGTCCTTGACGGTGACTTCGATGCCGGAAATCTGATCGGAAGGCAAGCCCAGCAGATCGCGCGCCGCCGCAAGGGAGATGAACCCAAGCGACGAATCGTATTCAAACATGCCGGTCTGGAAAATGCCCGCAACCTTGTAAGGGCGGATACGGGGCTGGAAACCGGCGGTGGTCTTTTGCCCGGAAGGGGAAAGGAGGTTGACGCGGCTGCCCACGACCAGGCCGAGGCGCTGCGCCAGTTCCTTGCCGATGAGCACGCCGGGCGGCGCGCCCTCCACGGACGCGTTCAGGTTTGCGACGCTGCCGCTGCTCAGGCTGTCCAGCATGGTGAGGACGTCCGGCGCGGTCTTGGGATCGATGCCCCGCAGGACGACGCCTTTGACGCCCCTTGGGGAGGACAGCATGCCTTCCGCGTAAAGGAAGGGGGTGGAGCCGACGACGCCGGGGGTGGCGTCGATGCGCCGGAGCACGGCCGCCATGCCGGAGAGTTCGGGGGCTTCGCCGCCGCGCATTTTTTGGAAGTCCGCGTCCGAAGGCGGCGCGGTGAGCGCCGCCAACGGGCCGGAAACGATGATGTGCGCGTTCGCGCCGAGGATTTTATCCCGGATGTCCGTCGTAAAGCCGTTGTAGACGCCGAGAACCACGACCAGCGCGGCGACGCCTATGGCCACGCCAAGCACGGACATGGCTGAAATGATATAAATGAAGGCCTGCTTGCGCCGGGCAAAGAGGTAGCGCAAGGCTACGAAGAGTTCAAAACGCATAGGGGTTAGGATTCCTGCTTCAGCAGCGGGAAGAAGATCACTTCACGAATGGACGGGGAGTCGGTCAGGAGCATGACCAGCCGGTCGATGCCGATGCCTTCGCCCGCGGCCGGGGGCATGCCGTATTCCAGCGCGCGCAGGTAATCTTCGTCCATCGCACAGGCTTCGTCGTCGCCGGCGGCCTTTTCCCGAACCTGCTGTTCAAAACGCATGCGCTGGTCGATGGGATCGTTGAGTTCCGAGAACGCGTTGCCGTATTCGCGGCCCATGATGAAGAGCTCGAAACGATCCGTAATCTCCGGGTTGTCCTTGTTGCGGCGCGCCAGCGGGGAGATCTCCGTGGGGTAGTGGTAGATGAACGTGGGGGCGACGAGCTTGGGCTCGACGTCGAGGTCAAAGAGCTTGGCCTGCAGCTTGCCGAGCTTGTCCGTCTTGAGGATCTTTTCCCCGCGTTCGCGGACGTAGGCAAGTACCTTGTCGAAGTCGTTGTAGAATTCGGGGGAGTGCCCGCCGATCTTCTCCAGCGATTCGTGGAAGGTGAGGCGCTGCCACTTGCCGGGGGTCAGGTCGAGCTCCGTACCCTGATAAGTGATGATCGGGCTGCCGCAGACTTCCGTGGCGATGGTGGAGAACAGTTCCTCGGTCAGATCCATCAGATCATAAAACGTCGCATAAGCCCAGTAGAATTCGCACATGGTGAATTCGGGGTTGTGACGGATGGAGATGCCTTCATTGCGGAAGTTGCGGTTCAGCTCGAAGACCTTCTCAAAGCCGCCCACGAGGAGGCGCTTGAGGTACAGTTCGGGCGCGATGCGCATGTACAGTTCCATGTCCAGCGCGTTGTGGTGGGTGATGAACGGACGCGCCGCCGCGCCGCCCGCCACGGGATGAAGCATGGGGGTTTCCACTTCCACAAAGCCGCGCTCTTCAAGGAAAGAGCGGAAGGTGCGGATGATTTTGCTGCGCTTGCGGAAGATGTCGCGGACTTTCGGGTTGGTGATGAGGTCCACATACCGCTGGCGGTAGCGAATTTCGACGTTGGTGAGGCCCTTGTGCTTTTCGGGCAGGGAGCGGAACGACTTGGTAAGCAGGGTCACCTGATCACAGGCGAGGGTCAGCTCGTCGGTCTTGGTGCGGAAAAGCTTCCCGTGCACGCCCACGATGTCGCCGATGTCGAACTTTTTGAAATTCTTGTAGGCTTCCTCACCCATAAGATCTTTGGACGCGTAGCACTGGATACGGCCGCTGCGATCCATGAGATGGAAGAACGCGACCTTGCCGAAAGAGCGGTGGGAGATGATGCGCCCGGCACAGGTGAACGTCTCGTTCAGTTCTTCGAGCTCGGTGGCGGAACAGGCTTCGTATTCGGCCCGGATGGCCCCAGCGTCATGCGTCTTCACGAACCCATTGAGATGAAGAGGGATCCCGGCATCCATGAGTTCGCAGGATTTGACCACGCAGTTTTTGACGACTTCGTTGAGCTCGTCTTTATCGGCGAGGCTTTGAAGCATGGGCATGAAATAGGATGCGTGGACTGATTTGGTAGCAAGCTTGACGGGCTTGTGGTGCGTAGTTTCCGGGCTGCTCAAGGGAATCTCTCCATCAATTAAAATAGCGATTGGCGACCGATGATCATTTTCCGCGCTTACGGACGGCAAGAAACGCGGTCATATCCGGCGGCGAGAACGGGGCTTTGGCGGACAGGCTTCCTGTTGCGGCGCGTGGTCGATGTTACACGAAAGCCGTACAATGTTCCAACGGGTTAGAGACAGCGGGAGCGTTCCTCCGTTCTCGCATTGCCTTCCCGCCCGCGGCGGCGGGACCCCCCCTCCGGCCGTGGCGCCCTGTGGATCTGATCGCACAGTTTGTATCCGCAAAGCCGTAGTCCAATTGTGCTGTACAGTCAAGGACGTGCCGCGGGTCAAAAAGTTTTTTCAAAAAAAATGAAGAAAACGCTTGACGGAAGGAGGGCATTTCGATAGACCTCTTTTCGCACCAACGAGTGCCTCATTCCCCGGTGGCTCAATCGGCAGAGCGGGTGACTGTTAATCACTAGGTTGGCGGTTCAAGTCCGTCCCGGGGAGCCAGAAAGTACAAGGCCTTGCAACGAAAGTTGCAGGGCCTTTTCTGGTTCCGGGCGACACGAAGCGCAACCAGAATCGGGCGGTCAAATATTTCGCTCTGGGGTACATCTTCTTTCTCTCTCTCTCTCTCTCTCTCTCTCTCTTATTTCTGGGAAGTCAGAAAAACAGAGTTTGCTGTATTTTTATAATAAAATATTATGCTATATCAATATTAAAATATTTTAATAATAAATTTTTCAAATCGGAATCTTTAAACTCTATAATATCTTTTATGCCGTTTTCATTTATCGTAAGCTTGTTTCCTGTAATATCAATATATCCATATTTTGTATTTCTGGAAACATGCCTTACGCTATATGCCGTATCTCCGAGCGAACGCAGCATATTTTGTCCATGAAAGTCGGATAGATAATATTGTAATGGCGTCATCTGCATTAATGGCATTTCAATATCGTATTTTTTATCCGTTTTACGGACTAAGGTATACCATCCTGAATCTTGTGGGCGTGAACGAGTGTCATTTGGAACAATACCGCTACGATAGAAGCAAAATATTTCTTTATCAATATATTGTTGTTCTCCAATTTTAAACTCTAAACTTTCTTGTGGTGCCGGCCCACCATATCCCACATCACAAAATAGCGTTTTATTTTCACAATACACTAAAATGCCGCAATGTGTTGCTGGAACCGGATATGGTTCAGGATGACGGAGTTGACGGCAAGGACACATCCACGCATCAAAGCCAAGAGATAGCAGTAGTAAGAAGAAAAGACCATTTAATTCAAAGCAATATCCGCCACGTTTATTTTTAAGTATTTTATTTATTAAATTTTGTGGTTCTATGCTTATAGGACGTAAAAAATCAGTTGCATCTAAATTTTCAAAAGGAATTTTAATTTGGTGTGTTCGTGTTAGTTCATCTAAATATTTTTTAGACGGTTCTTTCTTTTTTAATTCTAGTCTATCCAAATAAATAGGCTGCAACTCGTGGGGTATGTTATAATAAATCGACCAATTCATTTTTTTAGACCATGACATACTATCTCTTCTCCTAACTTGCTTAGACTTTTAGTTCTTATAGCGAAGCCCCGCAGCGGTTGCAACTGCTGCGGGGCTTCGTTTTTGCCTAAGTCGGCAATTTACTGCAAAATCAGGCAGAAAAGCACCATAAACTGGATGACAAGCACCTCCTCTATTTCTCTTTTTCTATTAAATGCAGCAGAATGTATTAGATACGTGGGAGAGAAAATGTATCTTTACCATTAAATATATAATACTGAAAGTAAAAAGTATATTCAAAGTAAAAGAGATGTTTATTTTGATAAAAAATTATATTTTTATTATACTATTTAATATCTTATATTATATATAGGTATATAAAAATTCAATAATGATATTGATTTCTCATACAAGAGTATGAAGTTGACGATATATGTTTTGAGTGTCGTTATTGATATCAACAAAGATGGTAATTTGCTATTACTATTATACACGATGAATATATAATTATGTATGATGTTTAATTAATAATATAAATAGAGAAATATAAAAGGCATCCGGGTTGAGGCGATGACGAAAAAACAACTGATACGCAAAGGTGAAATGGATTTATCTTTATTTACATTGCAGCGTTTCTGACTGTGGCTATTCCGTTATATGGGCTTTTACGTAATCGACTGCATTCCGAACCCTGTGGATTGTTTGGGCAACATTAGCTTTTTCTATTTTTGATACTTTTTCGTAGCTATGGGCAGATTAGCGGGTGTAAGGGAGCTTGCACTGAGAGCTTCGATGAACCAAGTTTTAGGTTGTGTCGTTAATTATATATAATATATTGAAATTATTTGACTATTTTATATTTCAAAAATGATTGTCTTCAATAGTTTCAAATAGTTATATGTAAAATGACGACACGGCCTAGGCTTGATTTCAGAGGAGGCACGTCAGATTGCCCCATAATCATTTCTGGGCGTTTTTCTACAGCTATGGAAGGGGCTCCTGAGTAGGAGAAAACGTATGGAAGAAGCGGTCGGTTTTGTGGAATAAATGAAAATTAAATTCATTATTTCAATATAACATAGTAAATTTATTGATCTAGCTGTGACATATTTTTGACCTGAATAGGTATGGCCTTTATTCCTGGAAGCCATATGCTGCGTTTGTTTAAGGACGGTCGGGAAACGGGCTCGGCAGTCCCTAAGGAAAATGGAAACGTGTTGCGTTTTGCAGCGGCATGACTTCAACAGGAGAGGTTTTGCAATATGTTCTCTTCGTCCGGCATCGGTACGCTTCCCGCAAGCCGGCTCGATCACGTCATAGGCCAGTTGTGCTCGCCAGAGGCCATGCGTGATATCGCCCATTCCCCATTGCACAATGCTCCGATGCCTTCTTTGGAGTGCGTCCGGGAGATTGTTTATATTCTCAAAACAATCTTGTTTCCCGGCTACTTCGGAACTCCCGTACTCTCGGAGTCCCACCATTATCATATCGCCGCATCCATCGATTCCGTGTTACAGCGGATGTCTGGCCAGATATATTCCGGGGCGTGCTTCTCACATGCACGGTATGCCAAGGAATGCGGCGCGTGTACGGAGTGCCAGAAGCTTTCCTATGAAAAGGCTGTGTGCTTCATTGAACGGCTGCCCGTTCTGCGGAGGCTTCTCGCCTCGGACGTGCGGGCCGCTTATGAGGGCGATCCGGCAGCGACAAGCCTTGGTGAAACCATCTTTTGTTACCCCTCGATTCTGGCGATGACCCATTACCGCATCGCCCACGAACTCAGCGAGCTTGAAGTGCCGCTTCTGCCGCGCATCCTCACCGAGATGGCCCATGCGTCCACGGGGATCGACATCCACCCCGGCGCCCGTATCGGAGAGGGCTTCTTCATCGATCACGGCACGGGGGTGGTCATTGGGGAAACGTGCGTCATTGGCAAAAACTGCCGTTTGTATCAGGGCGTCACCCTCGGAGCGCTGTCCTTCCGCAAGGACGCCTCAGGCGTGCTGATCAAGGGCCTTCCCCGCCACCCGCATCTTGGTGACGGCGTCACCATCTACGCCGGGGCCACGGTTCTGGGCAACATTACGATCGGTTCGGGGGCCATCATTGGGGCCAATATGTGGGTAACGGAGGACGTGCCGGAACGGGCGCGGATCGTCTCCGGCAACAAGTAGGCGGGGCTGCCGCCCGGTGCGGCGGTGGGGCGGTCCTGCGCTCAAGATAAAAAGGAAGAAGAACGATGGCAGGTTGGTTCATGCCGGAGAGGGTTCCATACGCTCCGGTTCGGCTTTTCTGTTTTCCCCATGCGGGCGGCGGGGCGTCGGCCTACCGCGCGTGGACGAAGGAATCCGCGCTGGGGGCCGTTCCCGTCCAGTTGCCGGGGCGCGAAAACCGGATGCGCGAAACGCCCCTCCTCTCCATGAGGGCGATCGTCGAGCAGGCGGCGGAAGCGATCCGGCCCTACGCCGGGCAGCGGTATGCCCTGTTCGGGCACAGCCTCGGGGCGCGCGTCGCCTTTGAGCTGGCCCGGTACATGCGCGGGAAGGGGCAGCCCCTTCCCGCGCACCTGTTCGTGTCGGGAAGCCGCGCCCCGGAGATCCCCGAACCCTCCCCCCTGCACGAGCTGGAGGAGGACGCCTTTCTCGCCGCGCTGTCCCGGTACGGGGGCACGCCGCAGAGCCTGCTGGACAACAAGGAGCTGATGAAGCTCTTTCTCCCGTTGCTGCGGGCGGACTTTACCGTGGATGAAACGTATGAATATCAGGAAGAAGAACCGCTTCCCGTCCCGATCACGGCCTTTTACGGGTCTGATGACCCCGAGGCGACCCGCGGCGAGACGGAGGGATGGGAACGGCATACGTCCGGGGGCTTCTCTCTGCACGAAATCCCCGGAGGGCATTTCTACCTGACGCACTCCTCTCCGTTGCTGCTGTCGCACATCAGGCGGGTGCTCGGCGTATGAGCGCGGCGGCGTTCGTCCGGCGGGCCTTTGGGCCGGAAGGCTGGAACCGGACGCCGTGCGGCGGCCCTGAGGTCTGGACGATCCCGCTTGATGATCCCCGTGTGCTCGCGCTGGGACGCGCTGCGCTTCCTCCCGAAGAGGAGGCTGCGGGACGGCGTTTCGTTTCTTCCACGCTGGCCGATCGGTATGTCGCCGCGCACGGCGCGTTGCGGTTGCTCCTCGGGCGCTGGCTGGGCTGCGGCCCGCGAGAGGTTCGCTTTTTTCGGAACGCCTGCGGCAAGCCCTTTGTGGAGGGCGGGCCGCACTTCAGCCTTTCCCATGCGGAAGGGCTGGCCGCCGTGGCGATTGTCCCCGATCACGAGGTCGGGGTGGACATTGAGCGGGTGAAGCCGTTTCCGGGCATGGCGGACATCGTGGAACAGTTCTTCTCCCCTCATGAGCGGTCGTGGATAGCCGAAGGCATTCCGCCTGAAGGACGTTTTTTCCGGTGCTGGGTACTTCGGGAGGCCTTTGTGAAGGCGTTGGGCGAGGGGCTTTCCTTTTCGCTGGATCGGTTCCGCGTCCGTATGCCGCTCGATTGCGGGGGCGGCGTTTCCATTTTTCTGAAGGACGGCGGCGTGCACGATGTCGGGCTGACGGAATGGCGTCCCGCCGAAGGGTTCGCGGGCGCCCTCGCGGTGCGGGGACGTCCGTTTACGGTTTATGAACAGGAGTTGTTATGACGGACGAGTGTCTTTTTTGCCGGATCGCGGAGGGCACGCTGCCCTGCGCGAAGGTGTACGAAACGGATCGCCTGCTGGCTTTTCTGGACATCAACCCGGCCTTTCCGGGGCATACCCTCATCATTCCCAAACGGCATGCGGAAACGCTTTTCACGCTCGACGAGCCGATCGGGGACGAACTGCTCCTGACGATGCGGTGTGTGGGCGCGGCGGTGATGGAAGCGACGGGGGCGGCCGGGCTGAACGTCATCCAGAATAACGGGCGGGCCGCTTGGCAGCAGGTGGATCATGTGCATTGGCATCTGATCCCCCGCTTTCCCGACGACGGCTTCGCGCCGTGGAAGCAGGAGGCCTACGGCTCCCCCGACGCCATGCGAATCATGGCTGAAACCATTCGGAACAACATACGGGCGTGAAGGGCCTCGCCGTCAGGCGCGGAGGAGCGTCGCGGGAACGGGGAACGTCCCGATGATCCGTCTGGGGGGCCTTCCGCCGGGGGCTTCTCGGCGTTCCAAGGCCGCGTGGAGTTGCCATGAAAGAGTTTGCTGTGCGGGAACTGACGCTTGGTCAGGTTTTCGATGCCTCCGTCGAGGCGTTCCCCCTGCGGGAGGCCGTCGTCCATCCCGGTACCGGGGTGCGCTGGACGTGGCGTGAGCTTTCGGAGCGGGTCGATGCCGCCGCCCGGGGGCTGATGGCGATCGGCGTGGGTGAGGGGGAGAAGATAGCGCTGTGGGCTCCCAACTGCCCGCAGTGGATCGTGTTCATGTTCGCCGCGGCGAAGATAGGAGCGGTTCTGATCACGGTAAATACGAACTATCAGGAAACGGAACTGCGCTACCTGCTGCGGCAGTCCGGCTGTGAGACGCTCGTATTCTTTCAGGGAACGCATGGGCGGGATCTCGCGGCCTCCCTCTATGCCGCCGTCCCCGAAGCGCTGGAGATGCCCCGTGGGGAACTGCGTTCATCCCACGCGCCGGGATTGCGCCGGATCGTGTCGCTCGGAGAAGGCCCGGCGGAAGGGGCGTATTCCCTGCCCGAACTGGAAGCGCTGGGAAAGGCCGTCCCTGAGTCGGACTACCTTTCCCGCAGGGAGGCCGCAACACCCTATGACGTCGTCAACATGCAGTACACGTCCGGGACGACCGGCTTCCCCAAGGGCGTGATGCTCGAACACGTGGGCATCGTGAACAACGCCCGCTGCGTCGGCGGCAACCTGAACCTGACCGAATCCGACAGGGTTTGCCTGCCGGTGCCGCTGTTCCATTGCGTGGGGTGCGTGCTCGGCGCGCTGGCCTGCGTGTATTACGGGGCCACGATGGTTCTCCTCGACACGTTCTCCCCCGTGCCGGTTATGGACGCCGTGGGGCGGGAACGCTGCACCGCGCTGTATGGGGTGCCGAGCTTTTTCCAGTCCGTGCTGCACCACCGGCTTTTTCCGCGTTTCGAGTGCGGCACGCTCCGCACGGGCATCATGGCGGGCGCGGTATGCCCTGAGGCGCTCATGCGCGCAGTCATGGGGCGCATGGGCTTGGAGGGCATCACGATCTGCTATGGGCTGACGGAAGGGGCCCCGGTGCTGACCCAAACCCGGATGGATGACCCCGTGGAACGCCGCGTCGCGACGGTGGGGCGTCCCCTCCCCGGCATCGAGGTTTCCATCCGCGGCCGGGACGGCAAGGAGGTTCCCCGCGGCTGCGAAGGGGAGGTCTGCTGCCGGGGCTACAACGTCATGCGGGGGTATTACGCCATGCCGGAAGCCACGGCGGAGGCCATCGACGCGGATGGCTGGCTGCACACGGGGGATCTCGGCTGCATGGATGCGGACGGCTATGTCAGCATCCGGGGCCGGATCAAGGACATGATCATTCGGGGTGGGGAAAACATTTCCCCGCGCGAGGTGGAGGATTACCTCCGCACGATGGAGGGGGTTCTCGACGTTCAGGTGATCGGCGTGCCCAGCGTGCGCTACGGCGAGGAGGTGGGGGCCTTCCTCATCGTCAGGGAGGGGGCGGACATCTCCCCGGAGGCCGTCCGGGCGTTCTGCCGGGGGCGCATCGCTTGGTACAAGATACCGCGCCATCTCGCCGTGGTGGAGGCTTTCCCCCAGACCGCCAGCGGCAAGGTTCAGAAGTACAAGCTACGGGAAATGGCGGAAAGCTGCTTTGCCGCCGATGCGGAACGTTTCGGCCGCCTCCCGCCGGAGGAAGGCCCCGGCGGGAGGCGGGAATGCAATCAACTGTAATGGAGCAGAGATGAAAAAAGTAGTGAGTTTGCTGTGCGGCCTCGTACTGATGGGGTGGGGCGTCGGAAACCATGCGCACGCCGACGACGCAATCGTCCTGAACTTTGAGACCGGGCTCGGTTCGCAGTCGGTGCAGCAGGTGCGGACGCTGCAGGCGTGGAGCACCTCCGTGGAGGAGGCTTCCAAGGGCCGGATCAAGATACACCTGTACCCCAACGGTTCGCTGGCCAAGCCGAACGTCAATCTGATGGCCTGCCAGGATGGTCTGGTGGACATCGCCTATCTCCATTCCTTCTTTTTCACCGACCGGCTCAAGGCGCTTGAGGCGCTGTACGTGCCGGGGCTGAACATCACCGATCCGCGCGCCGCCTCGCTCGCCGTATGGGATCTGATCGCAAGGACTCCCGCGTTTCACGACGAGGCGAAGGGCGTCAAGATCCTTGGGGTGCACGTCTCCCCGATGGTCATCGGGAGCGTGGACAAACCCGTGGCCTCCGTTGAGGACTTCGAGGGGCTGCGGCTGCGTACGAACGGCAAGAGCACGGCGCTGCTCGCCAAGCGCATGGGGGCCACGGTCATGACGGTGCCGGGGCCGGACATCTTTATGAACCTCCAGAAGAAGATCGTCGAGGCCGCCGTCGCCGCGTGGGAGGGGCACCGCGGGTTCGGGCTGACGAACGTGTGCGGTTTCTTCACCGAAGGCGACTTCCTGCCGCCCATCTATTTTTATCTGGTGATCAACGAAAACAAGTGGAACTCGCTGCCGCCCGATCTCCAAAAAGTGCTGGAGGACGCCAGCGGGGCACGCTTCGCCGCGCTGGGCGGCGGGACGGAGGCGGATATCGCCAGAGAGATGCGCAAGTCCGTGCGGGAGGGCGGCAAGGCCGTCCTGAGCTTCACAGGGCCTGAACGTGAGAAGATCGACAAAGTGTGCGCCGAAGTCCGGGAAGAGGAACTGAGCCGGATCGAGAAGGAAGGCGTGCCGGATGCCCGCCGGTATGTGGCGGATTTTCTGGAATTGATGAAACACTACGAAGCGCAGTGACGCGCACTCGCGGCCGTGCGGGCGGGAACGCCGCACGGCCGCAAAGGGTTTGTTCGCATGGAGTGGATGGAAAAAGGATGTGCGGCCGTCGGCAGGGCGGCCCTGTGGGGCAACGTGCTCGGGTGCGTCCTGCTGGGGGGCATGGCCCTGCTCGTTACGGCGGATGTTGTGATGCGCGGTTTCGGGGCGTCCCTTTCCGGCGTCTTCGAGGTGGTGGAAGTCCTCATGGGGGCGTTGGTCGGGTGCGGGCTCGCCTATACGGGCGTGACGCACAGCCATCTGGAGGTAGAAATCCTCACGGACATGATGCCGCGGCGGGTTCGGCACGCTCTGGGCGCATTGGGCGCCCTGCTGGGATGCGCCTTCTGCGCCGCCGTGGGCTGGAAGACGTCGGACTATGCCGTTGACGCCTTCGCCAACGGGGAGTGCACGCCGACGACCAGCCTTCAGACATGGCCGTTCATCGGCCTGCTCGGTACGGGCTTTTTCCTGCTGGCGGTGGTTTCCCTGATCCATGTGCGGGAACACCTCCGGGAGAGGAGGCGCCATGACGCCTGAGTGCATCGGCCTGCTGGGCTTTTTTGCGTTGCTGGCGCTGCTGTTTCTCCGCGTGCCTGTGGCGGTGTCCATGGGCGTGGTCGGCGTCGTCGGCATGGTGTCGCTGCTGGGGATCGGGGCGGGGCTCAACCTATTGCGGACGGCCCCGTGGACGAGCGTGGCCTCGTACGACTACGCCGTGATCCCGTTGTTCATGCTGATGGGAAACCTGTGCTTCCACAGCGGCATTTCCGAAGATCTCTTCCGTATGCTGCACCGCTGGGTGGGGCATTTCCGGGGCGGCCTGGCGCTCGCGACCGTGGGGGCTTGCGCCGGGTTCGCCGCGCTCAGCGGCACCACGCTGGCGACCGCCGTCACCATGGGGGCCGTGGCCCTGCCGGAAATGAAGAAACTCAAGTACGATCCCGCGCTCAGCACGGGCGTGGTCGCCGCCGGGGGGACGCTCGGCGTGCTTATCCCGCCGTCCACGGTGATGGTGATCTACGGCATCCTCACGGAGCAGAACATCGCCAAGCTGTTTATGGCAGGCGTCATCCCCGGCCTGCTTCAGGCGCTGTTCTATGCGGTGGTCGTCGGGATCATGTGCCGGATCAATCCCGCGCTGGGGCCCGCCTGCGCACCTTTCCCCCTGCGCGAGCGGGTACGGTCGCTGAAGGGGACGTGGCCCGTCTTCGCCCTGTTTCTGCTCGTGATCGGCGGCATCTACAAGGGCTGGTTCAGCCCGTCGGAGGCGGCGGCCGTCGGGGTATCGGGCGCATTCGCGCTGGCGCTGCTCCGCCGCCGTCTGACGGCCCGCGCGCTTGGGCGGTCGTGCATGGATGCGGTCAAGTCCACGGCCATGATCATGCTGGTGATGATCGGGGCCATGCTGCTCGGATACTTCTTCTCCGTGACACGGATTCCGTTCACGCTGGCCTCGACCGTCGGGGCCCTCCAGCTCAGCCCCACGCTGGTCATGATCATTCTGGTATCCATGTACGTCCTTCTCGGCTGCGTGATGATCCCCATCGCCATGATCGTGCTGACCATGCCCATCGTGTTCCCGCTGCTCACCTCTCTGGGCTATGATCCGATCTGGTTCGGGGTCATCGTGGTGCGCATCTTTGAGATCGCGCAGATTACGCCGCCGGTGGGCCTCAACGTGTTCGTCATCAAGGCCGTCGTGCCCGACGTCCCGCTGACGACGGTCTTTCGCGGCATTTTTCCCTTCCTGATTGCCGACATCATCCATCTCTGCCTGTTGTTCGCCTTTCCCATGTTGAGCCTCTGGCTTCCCAACATGATGGAATGAAGGGAGAAAAGAGTGGTACGGTTTTGACCACATCGGGTATGTCCATGTGCATTCCGGGCCGTTATAGTCCCTCAACAGGAACCGCCGCGAAGCGGGGGCAAGAGGGCGGGTGTTCATGCACAGGGAGCTGGCCCTTCTCCTTCGATGTGGATTCAGGACCTCGCGGCGTTCCTTATCCCCTCCATAGGGGGAGGGGAAAGGCGGCAGCCGTTTTTTTGTCGTCATTTAATGATAATAAAATTCATATTCAAGATTGGCGGAATCCATTCCCCCACTTTGCAAACCGTGATCCGACAAGGAGTCAGCAGTGTATATCGTGCCTGAGGAGAAGTATATCGCCAAAGGGTATTGGCAGCCGTATTCGCTTGGCGAAGAACTGCACCGGAGTGCGGAACGGCATGCGGAGCGCATCGCCGTCGTCTCCGGCGGGAGAAGGGTCACGTACCGCGAGCTTGATCGGCTCGTGGACGAGTATGCCGCGGGCATGATCGAGCTGGGCATCCGCCCCGGCGACCGTGTTCTGCTCCAGCTTCCCAATCGGCTGGAGTTCGTGCTGGCGGCTTTCGCGCTGTTCCGCTTCGGAGGCATCCCCATCATGGGGCTTCCGGCGAGCCGTGAGGCGGACATCGCCGCATTGTGCAGGCTGGCCGAGCCGGTGGCCTATATCACGACGGACAAATACGGCTCCACCGAATACCGTTCCATCGTCGAAAGCCTTTCCCACGGCCATCCGTACCTGAAATACCTCATCACCGACAACGGCGGGATCGAGGGCACCATCCCTCTGGAAACGCTGCGCAAGCCCAACCCCGTCATCAGTTGGGCTCCGCCCCGGTTTACGGAAACGGCGGTTCTGCTGCTGTCCGGGGGCACGACCGGCACGCCCAAGCTGATCCCCCGCCGCCATACCGACTACGCCTATAACGCCCGCGCCGCGTCCGAGCGTTGCGGCCTCAACGAGGACAGCGCGTATCTGGTGGTTCTCCCCGTCGCGCACAACTTCTCGTTGTCGTCTCCGGGAATCATCGGGACGCTGATCAACGGCGGCAAGGTGGTTCTGGCCGAAAGCGTGGGCAGCGACGAGGCCTTTGAGCTGATCGAACGCGAAAAGGTGACGTTCACCGCGCTGGTGCCCGCGCTCCTCAACCTCTGGCTGGAAGCTAGGGAGTGGGAAGAGGCGGATCTGTCCAGCCTTGTGTTCATCGAGGCTGGCGGCGCGGCGGTCGATCCCGGCATGGCGGCGCGCGTGGAGCCGGTGCTCGGCTGCAAGATGGTCAACGTGTTCGGCACGGCGGAGGGGCTTATCTGCACGACTTCGCTGGACGACGAAGAGAGCGTGATCTGCAATACGCAGGGGCGCCCGATCTCGCCCGCCGACGAAATCCGCATCGTCGATGCGGACGACCGGGACGTGCCGCGCGGCGAGGCGGGCGAACTGATCGTCCGCGGCCCCTACACGATTCAGGGCTATTACCGCGCGCCGGAGGCGAACAGGCACGCCGTGACCGAGGACGGGTATTACCGCACCGGGGACATCGCCCGCATCGTCTGCGGCGATCGGATTCAGGTCTGCGGGCGCATCAAGGAACAGATCAACCGCGCCGGGGAAAAGATCGCCCCGGTGGAGGTCGAAACCGTGCTGCGGACGCATCCGCTGATCACGGACGCCGCCGTAGTCGGCGTGAAGGACGACGACCTCGGCGAGCGCATCTGCGCTTGGATCATGACGGACGGGGCCGAAGTGAGCCTTGCCGCCGTCTACGCCTTCTTCGAGGCGAGCGGCGTCGCCCGCTTCAAATACCCGGATCAGTTGGAACAGCTCGACGTGTGGCCCGTGACCAGCGTCGGCAAGGTCGACAAGCGGAAGCTCTCGGCCATGGCTGAGGAGCGGTACGCCGGGCGCAAGGTCTGAGGCGCAGCCTGTTTCCCCACCGGGAGAGGTCGCCTTTCCCGGTGTTTTTCATGGACACCAGCACACTTCAAGGAAAAAGAGGAAGCGATGGCAATGAAGGATCCTGCGGTCATTGAATACGATTCCGTCCGCGAAACCATAGGGGGGCTGATCGCGGAGCCCGGTTTTTCCGATGGCGACAACCTTGTCGGCCTCGGGCTGGACTCCCTGAAGATCATGCGTCTGGTCAGCAGGTGGCGCAAGGCCGGGGTCAAGGTCACGTTCGCAGAAATGATCGCCGAACCTACGCTGTCGAGCTGGATGGAGATCCTCCGCCGGAAGGCCGGGATCGGCGCGGAGCGGGCCGTCCCCGCCTCGCCCCTTCCGCAGCGGACGCAGGACGAGCCTTTCCCTCTGACGGACGTGCAGTATGCCTATTGGATCGGGCGGCGTGACGGACAGCCGCTCGGCGGCGTCGGCTGCCATGCCTACCTTGAGCTGGACGGCGAAGGGGTCGAGCCGGACAGGTTGGCTGGGGCGTGGCGGACGGTGCTTGCGCACCACAGCCTGCTGCGCGCCGCGTTCCTCGAAGACGGCAGGCAGCTCGTCCTGCCGGAACCCGCCTCGGAAGAGCTGATCGTCCACGATCTCCGGGAGGCCGACGCGGGAACCGTGGCCGACCGTCTGGAACGGCTCCGCGAGGAACTTTCACACCGCCGTTTCGCGGTAGAGCAGGGCAGGCTTGCCGGTCTGGAGCTGTGCCTGCTCCCGGACGGGCGCACCCGCCTGTTCTTCGACATCGATCTGCTGGTGGCCGACGTGCAGAGCTTCTGCATCGTGCTGCGCGACCTTTCGGCGGCTTACGCCCGCGGCGTCGTGCCGCCCGCGCCGGAGGCGTGGCGCTTCTCCGACTATTTGGCCCGCAAGGACGCGCGGGACGTGGCGAACAGGGAGCGCGACGCCGCCTATTGGGCCGGGCGCCTGCCCGAACTCCCCGGCGCGCCCGCGCTTCCGCTGAAGAGGAACCCCGAAGAGGTGCTTCGGGCTTCGTACCGCCGCAGGCTGTATTTTTTGTCCGCCGGGACGTGGCGCGCGCTCAAGGCCGAGGCGGCGGCCCATGAGGCGACGGCGGCGATGGCGCTGCTGACGGCCTACGCCGAAATCCTCGATCGCTGGAGTTCCGTGCCCCGCTTTTTCATCAACCTGCCGCTGTTCGATCGGGAAACGGGCGAGGAAGGGCTGGAGGACGTGGTGGCGGACTTCACCAACCTGCTGCTCGTCGATGTGGACTGCACCGAGGAGAAGCCTTTCCTCGGACGCCTGCGCGACGTCCAGTCCCGTTTTTACGAGAACGTGGCCCATTCCTCCTACTCCGGCGTGCGGATTCAGCGGGACATTGCCAGAATGCGCCCCGACGAGCGGTTCATCGCGCCCGTGGTCTTTGCGTGCAATCTGGGGAACCCCCTGCTGACGCAGGAATGCCGGGAAACGCTCGGCAGGCTCCACTACATGCTGTCCCAAACGCCGCAGGTCTGGCTTGACTTCCAGATGTACGAAACCGAAGACGGCGGACTCGCCCTTGCGTGGGATACGGCGGAGGAACTTTTTGCCGAAGGGCTGATTGATGAGATGCTGCACGCCTACGGACGGCTTTTGGAATGGCTCGCCGCTGACGCAGCCCATTGGGAATGCGTCCCCGACGTGCTGCCGGAGCGGCAGCGCGAACGGCGCGGGCGTGACAGGGCTTTGGCCCTCCCCGCGCCTGAAGAGACGATGCACGGGCCGTTTTTCGCCCGCGCTGCCGAGGCGGCGGATACGGTCGCGGTCATCGACGGGCTGAGCGGTGAGCGGATCACCTATGGGGAGCTGGCGGGGGAGGCGCTGCGGACGGCGGCCTTGCTGCGTCGGCGCGGCGTGGAACGCGGGACGCCGGTGGCGGTGACCTTGCCGCGCGGCAGGGAACAGATTGTCGCCGTGCTGGGCGTCCTCGCGGCGGGCGGATTCTATGTGCCGGTAAGCCCTTCCCAGCCGTTGGCGCGGCGTGAGCGCATCCATCGGAAAATCGGCGTCCGTTTTGTCCTGAGCCGTACGGATGTGCTGGACGCGGCCTCGCTCCCATCTGGAGCTGAACTGATTGACATCGCGGAACGCCATGCCGTGGAGCCGCTTGTGGAGCCGGCGGCTGTCGCTCCCGATGATCTCGCCTACGTCATCTTTACCTCCGGCTCCACGGGCGAGCCCAAAGGCGTGGCCATTGAGCACCGCAGCGCGCGGAACACGATTGCGGACATCAACGGGCGGTTCCATGTAGGCGAGGGTGACGCATGCCTTGCCGTGTCCTCGCTCGATTTCGACCTTTCCGTATACGATATTTTCGGGATGCTCTCGTCCGGCGCGGCCATCGTCGCCATCGGCGAGGCGATACGCCGCAGCGCAGGGGACTGGCGCCGGATCGTCCTCGAATACGGCGTCACGGTCTGGAACACAGTGCCCATCCTGCTCGACATGCTGCTGGTGGATGCCGAAGCGCACGGAAGCAGGCTCCCGCTGCGTCTGGCCATGCTTTCAGGGGACTGGATCGGGCTTGATCTACCGCAGCGGCTGAAGGACGCGGCCCCCGGAGCAAGGCTCATCGCGATGGGCGGGGCCACGGAAGCCTCGATCTGGTCGAACATCATGGAGGTTGAGGCGCCGATCCCCGCCGAGTGGAAGTCCATTCCCTACGGACGCCCCTTGTCCCGGCAGTCCTACCGGGTGGTGGACGCCAAGGGCCGCGACTGCCCGGATCTGGTGGACGGCGAGCTGTGGATCGGCGGGGCTGGCGTCGCCCGCTGCTATCTGGGCGATCCCGAACTGACGGCCCAGCGTTTCCGCAATATTGACGGGATGCGCTGGTATCGGACGGGCGACCTCGGACGTTTCTGGCCGGACGGCACCATCGAATTCCTTGGCCGCGCCGACAGTCAGGTGAAGATCCGCGGGCACCGCATTGAGCTGGGCGAAATCGAAGCAGCCCTGAAAGAGCACCCGCTGGTAAAGGACGTTGTGGCGATGCCGGTTTCCGGTGCGCGGGGCATCCGGCGGCTGGGGGCCTATCTGGTGCTGCGGGAACCCGCGGCGGACGAAGAGGACCTGTTCCGCGCGCTGGAGGCGTTCCTTCGTGATCGCGTCCCCGAATACATGGTGCCCTCCGCGTTCATGGCGCTCGACGCCTTGCCCCTGTCCGCCAACGGGAAACTGGATCGCAAGGCCCTCCCCCCGTTTGAGGAAAAGGCATGCGAGGAAGCCCGGCCCGCGACGGAGCTGGAAAACGCGCTCGCCCGCATATGGGAGCGCATTTTGCAGGTGCCGCAGGTCGGCGTGCGGGACAATTTCTTTGAGCTCGGCGGGGACTCGCTCGTGGCGACCCACCTTGTCGCGGAAGTGCGGAAGGAGCTCGGCGCGGAACTGACCCTTGATCGGCTTTTCCGGTTCCCCGACATCGCGCGTCTCGCAGAGAGCCTTGAGGCGGAGGCGCGGGAAAACGGGCCTGCCCTCCCGGATGCGGCGTCCCTGCCCGCCGTGGAGCCGCGGGAAGGGGAACGCTCCGAGCCGTTCCCGCTGACGGACGTGCAATACGCCTACTGGATCGGCCGCATCGGGGCCTACGAATTGGGAAAGGTTTCGAGCCACGTCTATTTTGAATTCGACAATGCGGGCATGGACATCGAACGGCTCAACGGTGCCTGGAACCGGCTGATCGAACGCCACGAGATGCTGCGCGCCGTGTTCCTGCCGGACGGCACGCAGGCGATCCTGCCTTCCGTGGGCGAGTACCGTTTCCCGGTTTATGATCTGAGGGATGATGCGGCCCCGGAAGGGGCCATCGGGAATGTCCGCCGGGCCATGTCCGGGCAGTTGCTCCCGGCGGATACATGGCCGTTGTTCGATATCCGCGTGGCCCGGTACCTGCGGGACGGGGAAGAGCGCCTTCGCCTGTTCCTCGACTTCGATGCCATGATCGCCGACGCATGGAGCATCTTCCTGCTTGTCGACGAATGGCTGCGGCTGTACCGCTCGCCCGGCGAGCGGCTCCCCGAACTGCGCCTGTCCTTCCGCGACTATGTGCTTGCGGAGCGGAAGATCGTCGATACCCCCCTCTGGCGCAGTGATTTTGAATATTGGAAAAAACGCTTGGACGACCTGCCTCCCGCGCCGGAACTTCCGCTGGCGAAGCAGCCTTCGGAACTTGACGCGCCCCGGACGGTACGCTTGAGCGCGGTTCTGGAGGCCCCCGTCTGGGAGGGCTTCAAGGCCCGCATCCGTCGGAACGGGCTGACGCCGTCCGGCCTGCTCGTAGCCGCCTATGCCGAAACGCTGGCTCGCTGGAGTGCCGGCCCCCGCTTTACCCTGAACCTGACGTTGTTCAACCGGCTTCCGCTGCACGATCAGGTCAACGATGTCGTCGGGGATTTCTCCTCCCTCAACCTGCTCGCCGTGGACGCCGTTTCCGGCGCATCCTTCAGGGAGCGCGCCCTCGGCGTCCAGCGGCAGCTCTGGGAAGACATGAGCCATCGGCTTGTGAGCGGCGTGCAGGTGTTGCGCGAGCTTGCGCTGCGCGGCAAACCGGCGCGCATGCCCATCGTGTTCACCGGGGCGGTCAGCCTTGGAAAGGCAGGCCGCGATGCGTCGGGGTTCTCCGGCATGGGAACGCTCGTCACGAGCATCACCCAGACCCCGCAGGTATGGCTCGACCACCAGACCTATGAGCAGGAGGGCCGCCTCATGCTCAACTGGGACGCCGTCGAGGGGCTGTTCCCGGAGGGGCTCGTGGAAGCCATGTTCGACGCCTACGTGAGGTTGCTCAATCGGCTGGCCGCGGACGACGCCGCGTGGCTGGAGGCCTCGCCGCTCACGCTTCCCGAAGCCCAGCGGCAGTCCCGGATCGGCTACAACGCCACCGAAGGCCCACTTTCCGGGGAAACGCTGGCCTCCCTTTTCCTCCGGCAGGCTCAGGCGACGCCCGACGCCCCGGCCGTCATAACCTCCGCACGGACGTTGTCGTATGAAGAGGTTCTCCGCCGTGCGGGTGCCGTCGCGCATACTCTGGCGCACCAAGGCGTCAGCCGCGGGGATCTTGTCGGGGTGGTGATGGAAAAGGGCTGGGAACAGGTCGTCGCCGTTGCGGGCATCGCGCTGGCGGGGGCCGTCTACGTCCCCGTGGACGCCCATGTCCCTTACGCCCGGCTTGAGCAGATTGCGGACGGCGCGGGCTTCCGCACCATTCTGACGCAGGCGAAGTACGCGGAGGCGCTGCGCTGGCCCGAAGGCGCGCTGGTCGTCGCCGTGGACGGCCTCCCCCCAGAAGAAGGGCTTCCGGAGGCCGTGCCTGTGGAGCCTGATGAGTTGGCCTACATCATCTACACGTCTGGCTCCACGGGACGGCCCAAGGGGGTCGCCATCGACCACCGTGGGGCCGTGAATACCCTTCTTGATGTCAACGGGCGTTTTGGGGTGGGGGCTGGGGATCGGCTGTTCGGCCTTTCCGCGCTGCATTTTGACCTGTCCGTCTACGACATCTGGGGCGCGCTGCTCTCCGGGGCCGCCGTCGTGCTGCCCGACGCCGACAGGCTGAAAGATCCCTCCCACTGGCTGGAACTGGCCTCGCGGCACGGCGTCACGATCTGGAACTCCGTGCCCATGCTGGTGCAGATGCTGGTGGAATATATGGAATTCGCGGGGAAGGCGGGCGACGTCCCCCTGCGCCTTGTCCTGATGAGCGGCGACTGGATTCCGCTGGACTTGCCCCGGCGGATCCGCGCCGTCGCTCCCGAGGCGAAGCTGTTCAGCCTCGGCGGGGCTACGGAGGCTTCCATCTGGTCCATTCTGTACCCCATTGGGGACGTGCTCCCGGAATGGAAGAGCATCCCGTACGGGCGTCCCATGCGCAATCAGCGTTTCCATGTGCTGAACGCCCGGCTGGAGGCATGCCCCGACGGTGTCCCCGGCGATCTGTACATCGGCGGCGTGGGGCTGGCGCGCGAATACTGGCGCGACGCCGCCCGAACGGCCGAGAGTTTCATTGTGCACCCGGAAACCGGCGAACGGCTGTACCGCACCGGCGACGTGGGCCGGATGCTGCGAGACGGAAATATCGAGTTTCTGGGCCGAAAGGACTTTCAGGTGAAGATCCGGGGCCACCGGATCGAGCTTGGCGAAATCGAGGCCGTGCTGTTGTCCCGTCCCGATGTCCGGGAGGCTGTCGTGGCGGTGGCGGGCGAAAACGCCGCCGCCAAGAAGCTGATCGCCTTCATCGTCCCCGAAGGGGCGGTCGAGGAGCGGGCCGTTCTCGGAACCGTCCGCGAACGCCTGCCCGACTACATGGTGCCCTCGGCCCTCGTGACGCTGGAGGCCCTGCCGTTGTCGGGCAATGGGAAGGTGGACAGGAAACGGCTCCTTCAGACGGCTGGGGAAGCGGCCTTTCAGGAGAGTGCGGCTGCTCCGGCCTCGTCCGAGGCTGAGAAGGCCGTGGGGCAGGCGTGGGAAGACGTTCTTGGGCGCGCGGTGCTGAACATCGACGACAATTTTTTCGATGTGGGCGGCACTTCAGTCCTCGCCGTGCGGCTGCACAGGGAGCTGGCAAGGCGTTTTGGGCGCGAATTCCCCCTAGTGAGCGTTTTTGAATATCCGAGCATACGGACGCTGGCCGCCTTCCTCGACGAGGGGACGCGCCGCGCTGCGCCCGCCGCCGGAACGTCCCGGCGCGTCGAGATGCGGAAGAAGCGCCGTGCGCGTCAAGGCTGAACACAAAGCTGAACCTGAATAGAGGTTGTCATGGCAGAAGATATGGAAAGTGGTCACATCGCCGTCATCGGCATGGCCGGGCGTTTTCCCGGCGCGGAAACGCTGGAGCGGTTTTGGGAGAACCTCGTTTCGGGGGCCGACGTCCGCACGACGTTTACCGACGAGGAGCTTGCCGGACATATCCCCGAACGGCTTCTGAGCAAGGAAGACTATGTGAAGAAGGGGTATGTGCTGGGCAACGCGGATCAGTTCGACGCGGCGTTTTTCGGCTACACGCCGAAGGAGGCCGAGAACATCGATCCCCAGCAGCGCCTCTTTCTGGAATGCGCGTGGGAGGCGCTTGAGGACGCGGGGTATGTCCCCGGCGATCCCCGGCTGACGATCGGGGTCTACGCCAGCATCACGCCGAGCAGCTACCTCAAGCCGGACAACATGCTGTTCCCGGAACATCCGATGCCGTTCTTCGACGAGCTGATCGGCAACGATAAGGACTATGCGGCCGCCCGCGTCGCCTACAAGCTCGATCTGAAAGGGCCCGCCTTCAGCATCCAGAGCGCGTGCTCCAGTTCGCTGGTGGGCGTGGCGACGGCGTGCCAGGCGTTGCAGGACTACCATTGCGACATGGCCCTCGCCGGGGGCGTTTCCATTTCCCTGCCGGAGAAGCTCGGCTATCTGGCCGGCCAGGACGGTGCGCTCTCGCGCGACGCCTGCTGCCACGCCTTTGACCACCGGGCGTCGGGGATGATGTACGGCAACGGCGCGGGCGTCGTCCTGCTCAAGCGCCTTGAGGATGCCGTTGCGGACGGCGATCATATTTACGGTGTGGTTCGCGGCTTTGCCGTGAACAACGATGGGGCGGACAAGGTCGGGTTCACGGCCCCGAGCGTGCGCGGGCAGGAGGCCGTTTTGGGTGAGGCGTTGGAGCTGTCCGGCGTCGGCCCAGAGACGGTGACGTTCATCGAGACGCACGGCACGGGAACACCGATGGGCGATCCGATGGAATTCCGCGCCCTCGAAAGCATTTACGGTTTGGCGGCGACGCCGTGCGCGTTGGGCTCGGTCAAGACCAACGTGGGGCATCTCAATTCCGCCGCAGGCGTCGCTGGGTTTATCCGCGCCATGCTTTCCCTCGACCGGAAAATGCTGACCCCGATTCTGCACTTTGAAAGGCCGAACCCAGAAATTCCCTTTGAAGGCAGCCGGTTCTACGTCAATACGGAACTGAGGCCGTGGGAAGCCTCGCCGCGCCGGGCGGGCGTCAGCTCGTTCGGCCTTGGGGGGACGAACTGCCACATGGTTCTCGAAGAGGCCCCGGTGCGTGGGGAGGCGGGGTCGCGCCGCCGCTGGCATCCTGTCCCCCTTTCCGCACGCACCGAGGGGGCCCTCGACGATATGGCGGAGCGGCTGGCGGCGTTTTTGGAAAAGCATCCCGAAACCGCGTTGGAGGATGTCGCCCATACCCTGCAAAAGGGACGGAAGGCGTTCGGTTCCCGGCGCGTCGTGATTGCAGGGACGACGGCGGAACTCGTTGATTCGCTGAGGAATCACCGCTGGACGGAACGCCTTGCCGATCCGGGGGAGCCGCCCGCCGCGGGCAATGTGTACTTCATGTTCCCCGGTGCGGGTTCGCAGCATGTGGGCATGGGCCGGGAGCTTTACGAAACCGAACCCGTCTACCGCGCCGCCGTTGACGAATGCGCGGGGCAGCTCCTGCCGCTGCTTTCGGAAGACATCCGCGACGTCCTGTATCCTTCCGAAGCGGGGCGGGCCGAGGCGGAACGGAAGATCGCCGGGCCGACCTACGCCTTCGCTTCGCTGTTCGCGACGGAATACGCGCTGGCCCGGCTTTGGATGCATTGGGGCGTGCGGCCCGCCGGATGCGTCGGGCACAGTTTCGGGCAGTATCTGGCCGCCGTCGTCGCGGGCGTGTTCTCCCTGAAGGACGCCCTCGCCGTTGCCGTAAGGCGCGGGCAGTTGATGGATAGGGTCGAAGAGGGGGCCATGCTCCTGCTGTATGCGCCTGAAGAGAAGGTTGTCCCGCTGTTGCGGGGAAGCCTGTCCGTCGCGGCGGTCAACGCCGAAAAGCTGTGCACGGTTTCCGGGAGGCCCGGAGACATTGCGGCGCTGGAAGGCGAACTGGCGGGCCGCCGTATCCATTACCGGAAGGTCGCTGCGACGCGGGCCGGGCACAGCGCCCTCATGGAGCCCATTCTCGACGAATTCCGGGCGGTTCTTTCCTCCATCGAGCTGCATGCGCCGCAAATCCCCTTCCTGTCCAACGTGTCCGGTTCGTGGATTACGGAAGAGGACGCGACCAGCCCCGACTATTGGACGGCCCATATCCGCAGGCCGGTGCGGTTTTGCGAGAACATCGCCGCGATTCTGAAGGACAAGAACGCCGTGTTGCTTGAGGTCGGCCCCGGCAAGGTGCTCGGCACGCTGGCGAAACGGCACGCCGATATGGACGGGCAGGGCATCGTCTTTTCCATGCGCGACGCGGATCAGGACATTAAGGACGGCAAGGCGCTGAGCGCCGCCTACGGCGCGCTGTTCCTCCACAGGGTGAATCTGGACTGGTACGCGGGCGAACGGGACGGCGGGAGGCGGATTCCCCTTCCGACCTATCCATTCCAGAGGCAGAGCCATTGGGCTAAGCGGGCCGACGTTCGCGCGCAGGCCGCACAGGGCGGCGCTCTCGCTTCCATGATGGGCAAGCTGATGGAAAAGCGGGAGGACATCGGAAGCTGGTTCGTCCTGCCCCAGTGGAGGCGCTCTTTCGATCTGCGGAGGCTTGAGGCGCAGCCCGCCGAGAAGCGGCGTTTCCTCCTGCTGGCGGATCACTGCGGCGTATCCGGGGCGTTGGCCCGGCGGCTGCGCGGGATCGGCCACGAGGCGGTGCTGGCCGGGGCCGGGGATGCCTATCGGAAGGAGGATGCCGAAACGTTTTTCATCCGCCCCGGAGAAGAGGGGGACTATAAGCGGCTCCTGCAGGACTTGAGCGCGCAGGGCTTTGAGCCGGATTTCGTCATCCACGCGTGGAGCCTCACCGGAGGCGGCGACGGTTCCGGGCTCGAAGCCTACGACAGCTTGAACGCGCACGGCTACCAGAGCGTTGTCTATCTGGTGCGCGCCTTGTCGTCCCTTGGGCTGGATGGCCGTCCGCTGGGCCTCGCCGTACTGTCCAGCGGTCTGCATGGCGTGACGGGCGACGAAACGCTCGTGCCCGAAAAAGCCCCCGTACTCGGCCCATGCCGCGTCATTCCCAACGAATATCTGAATATCCAGTCGCGCAACATCGACATCGATGCCCCGAAGCCGGGCATTCCGCCGTACCCTGAGCTGTTGGATGCCGTGATCCGGGACGTGACCGCCCTGCGCGACGTGCTGGAAGGCAGGATCGATGCGGCGGGCTTCGCGGATACGGTCGCTTACCGCGGGCGGAGCCGCTGGGAGCAGCGGTTTGCGCATGTGCCGCTGCCCGCCGCCCCGGAGGCGGAAAAGGCGGCGATCCGGCGGGGCGGGGTCTACCTGATTACCGGCGGTTTCGGAGGCGTGGCGTTCGAGCTTGCCCGCTATCTTGTGGAAGGGTGGGGCGTTCGGCTTGTACTGGTCGGAAGGACGCCGCTCCCGCCCCGCGAAGGCTGGGACGCGTGGCTGGAAAGCCATCCCGAAGACGACGCCGTGTCGGAACGCATCGCCAAGGTGCGGGCGCTGGAGGCGATGGGCGCGGAATGCCTCGTGTTCGCGGCGGATGTCGCCGATATGGATCGGATGCTCGCCGTCCGTGACGCCGTGCTTGAACGGTTCGGTGAGATCAACGGCGTGTTCCACGCGGCCTCGACGGTTTCCTCCAGCATGATCCAGGTGCAGACCGACGAACGGGCACAGGCCGTGATCCGCACCAAGGTGCACGGCACGCTGGTGCTGGAAAAGATGCTCGAAGCGACGGCCCCCGATTTCCTCATGCTGTTCTCCTCATTGTGCTCCTATACGGCCCCGCTCGGCTTTACGGACTACGCGGCGGCGTGCTGCTTCATGGATCTCCATGCGCAGGCCATGAACGGGCGGCTTCCGTACCGGATCGTGTCGGTCGGCTGGGGCTACTGGGAAGGCATCGGCATCGGGACGGTGCTTCTGCCGAAGATGATGGAAACCGTGGGCGAAGACGTGGCCGCGCACGGCATCCTCGCCGCCGAGGGCATGGAGTGCATCAGCCGCATCCTCGCGCTCCCCGACGCGCAGGTCATGGTTTCGACCTCCGATTACCCCGCCCTCGTGGAGGAGCTGCGGCGGAACGCCAAGAACGTCCTGAAGAATTACGCGGCGTTTCAGGCCAAGGCCAAGGTCGCCAAGCGGCCCCGGCTCGCCACCCCCTACCGGGCCCCGGAAACGGACGTAGAGCGGGTGATCGCCGCCGTATGGCAGGAAATCCTCGGCTTCGACTCCGTGGGCGTGGACGACGCGTTCATCGAACTCGGAGGCGACTCCCTGCACGCCATCCCGATGGTGAGCCGTCTGGAAAGCATCTTCCATACCAAGGTTCCCATCCGCACGCTGGTGACGGAGAACACGGTGGGCAAACTGGCGGCGTTCCTGATCGCCACGGAAAAGAAGCCCGGACAGACGGCCCGAATCGCCGAGCTGTTCATCAAAATCAAGATGATGTCCGCCGATGAGATCAAGGCCATGCTTTCCCGGAAGGGATAGCCGCCGGATCGTCAAGGCCGTTCGTTTAACCAACGCATCAACGAGGTAAGGAAAAAAAGCATGTTGCACGACGCCTCATTGCTCCCCGGAGGCGGCAGCCTCTCCGAAGAGCAGGAATCCCTCCTGGCACTGTTTCTGGAGAAGGATGATTTCGCCATCGACAGGAACGTGGAGAAAAAGCCTGTCATCACGCTGCGGCCAGAGGATCGATACAAACCGTTTCCACTGACGGACATCCAGCTCGCCTACATGATCGGCCGCGACAACGCCTCGCTGGGGGCGAGCAACGTATCGAGCCACGTCTATTTTGAGATGGACACGGTGGATCTCGACTTTGAGCGCTACCAGAACGCATGGCGCAAGTTCGTCGAACGCCACGACATGATGCGCAGCGTCATCTTCAAGACCGGCCAGCAGATGGTTCTGGAGCACACGCCGCCCTTCGAGGTCAGGTATTTCGACCTGCGCGGCGAAACCGAGGAGCGGAAACAGGAAATTCTCGGCGAAATCCGCGAGGAGCTGCGCCAGAAGATCAAGCCCGTGGACGTCTGGCCCATGTATGACATCTACCTGTCCCGGATCGACGAGCACACGTACCGCATGCACGTCAGTCTGGAAGGGCTGAACGCCGACGTGCTGAGTTTCCAGACCATGATGGTGCAGGTGCAGAACTTTTACAACAACCCGGATCTGGAACTGCCGCCGCTGGAGCTGACCTTCCGCGATTATGTGCTTTCGTTGACGGAACGCCGCAATATGGAGTCCTACAAGCAGGCTCAGGCCTACTGGCGGGAACGTATTCCTACGCTGGCTCCCGGTCCCCGTATGCCCGTGCTGGGCGAGAACGCCGTGGGCGCCCCCGTGAGCAAGCCCATGGACGGCCAGCTTTGCCCGGAAAAATGGAAGAGGCTCAAGGATTACGGGACAAAAATCGGCCTTTCGCCCACGAGCATCCTGCTCGCCGCCTTCTCCGAGGTGCTGCGCCGCTGGAACTCGGAAAAGGATTTTTGCCTGAACCTCACCCTGTTCAACCGGCTGCCGCTGCATCCGCAGATCGATGAAGTCATCGGCGACTTTACCGACACGCTGCTCCTTGAGGTGTGCGACGATCCCGGCGCGACCTTTGAGCAGCGGGCCATCGCCCTCCGCGACCGCCTGTGGAACGACCTCGACAACCGGCAGTTCGGCGGCGTGGACGTCCTGCGCGAACTCAACCGCTTCCGTTCCGCCAACGAACAGCAGTACCTGCCCGTGGTGTTCACCAGCACCTTCCTCATCGGCGACTACGGGGACAGCCTCGAAGGGATGCTGTTCGACGGGCATCCGGTCAAGAAGGTGTTCACCTCCAGCCAGACGCCCCAGTTGCTTCTTGACCATCAGGTCTATGAGTCCGCCGGGTGGCTGCGCATCCACTGGGACGTGCGCGCGGAATATTTCTACGATGGCTATCTGGAAAGCATGCTCGGCGCGTACGTCGATCTGCTGGAGCGTCTGGCGGACGACGAATCGCTCTGGAACCGCAAGGACGTCGTGCTTCTGCCCGCGGAGCAGATCGAAAAGCGTGAAGCCTACAACCGCACGGAGGGAGAGGTTTCTTCCGAGTACCTGCATACGCTGTTCGCCCGCAGCGCGCGCAGCGCCCCGGAGCATATGGCGGTGGCCGCTCCGGGCATGAGCCTGACCTATGCGGAGCTTGCCGGGCGTGTCGCAACGCTTGCGCAGGAGCTGGACGGGCAGGTGAAGCCCAACGAGCTGGTGGCCGTGGTCATGGAAAAGGGATGGGAGCAGGCCGTCGCCGTGCTTGGCGTCCAGTACGCGGGAGCGGCCTATCTGCCCCTTGATCCCTCCATGCCCCGCCAGCGCATGGAATTCATCCTCCGTGACGCCGGGGTGCGCTTCGTCCTGACGCAGTTCCGCCTGATGCGGGACTTTGAATGGATGGAGGGAATGTCCCTGATCGCCGTGGACGCGCTGCCCGAAGGCAATGGGGCCGGGCTGTGGGATCGCAAGCCGGTACAGGCGCAGACCGATCTGGCCTACGTCATCTACACGTCCGGCTCCACGGGCACGCCCAAGGGCGTCATGATCAGCCATCGTGCCGCCGTCAACACGATTGTCGACATCAACAGCCGTTTCCATATCGGGCCGGAAGATCGGGCCATCGCACTCGCCAATCTGGGGTTTGACCTGTCCGTGTGGGACATTTTCGGGACACTGGCCGCAGGCGGCACCATCGTGTTCCCCGACGCCGCGCAGATCAAGGAGCCGGGGCACTGGCTCGATCTCGTCCAGAGCGAACGGGTGACCGTCTGGAACACCGTTCCGGCCATGATGAAGATGCTCGTCGAGTACAAGGGCGCCCTTCAGGGAACGGAGAAGGGGACGCTGCGGCTGGCCCTGCTTTCCGGCGACTGGCTGCCGCTGGATCTGCCGGATCAGATCCGCGCGCATTACGACGCCGAGGTCGTCAGTCTGGGTGGTGCGACGGAAGCTTCCATCTGGTCAATCCTGTACCCGATCGGCTCGGTCGAGCCGAAATGGGAGAGCATCCCCTACGGCTATCCCATGCTGAACCAGCGGTTCTATGTCCTCAACGACGAGCTCAGGCCGTGCCCGGACTACGTGTCCGGCAACCTGTACATCGGTGGGGTAGGGCTGTCCGACGGGTATTGGCACGACCCCGAAAACACGGAGAAGTCCTTCATCGTCCACCCCGTCACTGGGGAACGTCTCTACCGTACCGGCGACATGGGATACTTCCATCCCGAAGGCTACATCGTGTTGCTCGGGCGTGAGGACAACCAGCTCAAGATCAACGGGTTCCGCGTGGAACTCGGTGAGATCGAGCACGCCATGCTCCAGCATCCCGACATCCGCGAAGCCGTCGTCCAGCCGCTTGGGGACAAGAAGAACCCCCGCCTTGCCGCCTATTTCACGGCCAAGGGCAACGACGGCCTGCATACCCGCAAGCCCGTCGAATGGCGGGATGCCGACGGCCTGTGGAAGCGGGTGGCTGCGGTGGACGCCGGCATTGCGGGCATCTCCGAGAACACGCGCCTTCAGGGGCTTGAAAAGAATATCGGGCTGGGTGGTGAGCTTTACGAAGCCAGCGTCCAAGCTTCGCTGTACGAGCTCGGCGTATACAGGCGGGAAGGGGAAAGCCATACCCCCGACGAAATCCTGCGCATCACCGGCATCCGCCCCCGGTACGAACGCTGGCTGAAACGGGCGCTGCTCAGCCTTGAAGAAGCCGGGTTCCTCGCCCGCGACGGGGAGGCGTTCCGCCTCGTGAAGCCGTTCGCGTTCACGGAGGCAGGCGAGGTACAGGCGCGTTTCGCCGGGCAGGGCCTCGGCTTCCTCGCCTCCGAGGCGAAAAGCATGGTCGATCTGTTGCTGGAGCGCAAGCACTCCGCCGAGGTCTACGCCTCCGGCAAGGTCAAGGGGCTTTACGGCGCGGTCTTCCACTACTCCTACCAGATCATCCGTGACGCCGTCGCCATCATGGCGCAGGATCATCCGCTGGACATTCTGGAAGTCGGCGGCGGGCACGGCGGGGCGACGACGGCGGTGATGCAGGCGTTGCCGGAGAACACCTCCAGCTTCTGCTTTACGGACATCTCGCGCTATTTCCTTCAGAACGCTGGAGAGAAGTTCAAGGACGCCCCCTTCTTCTCGTGCCGCCTCTTCGATCTGGACGAGGAGATCGTGAGCCAAGGATTCGCGCCGCACGCCTATGACGTCATCATCGCCGCCAGCGTGCTGCACGACGTGAAGCGGATCGCCCCCAGCCTCGCCCGGCTGCGTTCCCTGCTCAAGCCCGGAGGCGTGCTGTTCATCATCGAGCAGACGCTGTTCTTCAAGGCACACGACCTGACCATGGGGCTCCAACAGGGCTTCGACGTATTTGAGGATACGGATCTGCGCCCCCTGCACCCCCTGCTCAGCGGCGACCAGTGGGAGGAGCAGCTCAAGCTCGCCGGTTTCGACGGCGTCCATCAATGCCATACCGTCGACGGCGCGGAGCAGAACGTCATACTCGCCCGTGCCCCTCTGGAGGCATGGCAGTTCGAGCCGTCGCTCCTCGAAGCCTTCCTGCGGGAACGCGTGCCCGGCTACATGGTGCCGTCCGTATTCGTGGAGCTGGACGTGATGCCGCGCAACCGCTCCGGCAAGATCGACCGGCAGGCGCTGCCCCTGCCGGAAGTGGAGGCCGGATCCGGCAAGCCCGCCCGCGCCCCGGAAACGGAGACGCAGAAGCGCCTCGCGGATCTGTGGGCCTCCATCCTTCAAATCGAGGCCCCCGGCCTCGACGACAGCTTCTTTGAGCTGGGAGGCGACTCGCTGCTGGCGACCGTCCTCATCACCCGGATCCACGAAGCGTTCAAGGTGGAACTTGGCGTGCAGGAGCTCTATACGCTCAACACCCTGTTGGAGATGGCCGAATACATCGACAGGCCCCGCCACCAGAACAAGATCCTGCTGCCGCTTCAGGAATCGGGCAAGGACAGCGTGATCATCGGCATCGCCGAAGGCCGCAGCCGTGTTGAACTGTTCGCGGACTTCGCCCGGCTCTACAAGGATGAAGCCGATTTTTACGGCTGCATCCTGCGCGGCAAGGACGGCAAGGAGGAGCCCCTGCGTACCGTGGAGGACATCGCGGCGTATTTCGTCGAGGAAATCCTGCGCGTGCGTCCGAAGGCGAAGCTGACCATCGTCGGCTTCTGCGTGGGCGGCATGATCGGCTATGAAATGGCCGTCCAGCTCCAGCGGCGCGGCGTGGAGGTGAAGCACCTCGCGGCCGTCGATACCGGCGCGCCCGGCGCGGCCTTCTCGCATAAGCTCAGCCTTCTGTTCATGTATCTCGGCACCTACTTCCTGCCGATGAACATCTATTCGGGGCTGGAGGACGATCCCATCCTCCACGTCCTGAAGCAGCCCGACGTCGTGCCGGACGCCATTCCGCTGGCCGATCTGATGGCGATGAGCCTGGATGAGTGCGTGGAGACGATCTACCGCTACGTGACCGCGAAAAAGCTCCTTGAAGATGTGACGCTGGAGGACTTCGCGCACCAATACAAACTGTTCGAGGCCACCGTGGGCTCGGCGAAGACGTACAGGCCGTCCCCGTACAAGGGAACGCTCAAGTACTTCTTCGCAACCGATCTCCTGCAGGGAATCCCCGATCCCCGGCCCTTCTGGAGAACCATGCCCGCTTCGGAAGTGACGATCTTTGATGTTCCCGGAAACCATTTCGATTGCATTCTGGGGGACAACGCCCGCAACATCGCGGACGCCATCGGATCGGTGAAGTAGGCGGGAGCGGAGGAACGAAACGTGTCGGACAACGTGCGGCGGCAGTCCCGCTGGATTCGTTTTGAAAACGTCGCGGCGGATGAACAGGTGCGCCTCTTCTGCTTTCCGTACGCGGGAGGCGGGGCTTCCTCATTCCTTCCGTGGAAGCCCCTGCTCCCCGATTACATAAGCCTGTTCCCCGTGCAGCTCCCCGGCCATGAGGAACGCTACGGGGAACAGGCCGTGACGGACATAGATGAGCTGTGCAAACGGCTCGCCGAGGCTCTGTGCCCCTATTTCACGCCGAAGACGGCGTTCTTCGGGCACAGCATGGGAGGGCTTTTGGCCTTCCGGCTGGCGCTGCATCTCGTGCGGGAAGGGATGGCGGCTCCGGTGCATCTGTTCATCTCGGCGGCTCCGACGCCCATCCCGCCGGAGGAGCTGCCCCCGGAGGCCGTCGGTGACGAGGCCTTCCTCAACAGGGTGCTCCAGTCGAACGCCGTTCCCGAATCGATCCTCCTCGACGCGGACAGCCTGGAGGTGGTGAAGCGGACGCTCCTTCAGGATCACGCTTTGCTGCTCACCATGATCGACGGTACGCGGGAGGCGCTGGACATTCCCATTTCCGTGTTCGCGGGGGAGAAGGACATCCTCGTCCCCCTCGATCGCGTCCGGCTCTGGAGGCTGTTCACGACGGGCGTGTGCAGCATGGCGACCTATCCCGGCGGGCATTTTTATCTGCGGAAGTGGCGCGGAGAGGTGATCGGGCAAATTGCCCAGTCCCTTCTGATGTACGCCCTTTGATAGGGGCGTCCCCCCTTTGTTTTGAGGCGATATGACCCTTCAACAGGATTTGACGATGAAACCAGAATTGAAGCACATCCTCGACCTTGCGGAGTCGGAGCGCAGCGTTCCAGACGACTTCGCCAATGCCCCCCTGCCCGATGCGATGCGGGCGCTGACCGTCCATCGCGATGAAACGGGCTTGTTTCAGGGCCTGAGCTTTACGGAGAAGGATCCGCGCCGCTCGCTGCATTTTGAAGAGGTGCCTCTCCCGGAAGTCGGCCCCCACGAGGTGCTTGTGGCCGTCATGGCCTCCGCCCTGAATTTCAACAACGTATGGTCGTCCCTGTTCGAGCCTTCCCCCGGCTTCAACTATATTGGGGAATACGCCAAATATTCCCCGGACAACGCCAAGCACAATTTGGATCACCATGTCCTCGGCACGGATGGGGCGGGGGTGATCGTGCGGACGGGGTCGGCCGTCACGCGCTGGAAACCCGGAGACAGGGTCATGATCTTCGGCCCCACATGCGACGTGGCTTCGCCGGAAGTCTTCGACGACGAGATCCGGGACCCCCATCTGATGGCCTACGGCTTCGAGACGAATTTCGGATCGTTCGCGGACTTCACGCTGGTGCGCGAGCATCAGCTTCTCCCCAAGCCGGAACACCTGACATGGGTTGAGGCCGCGTCCATGACCCTTGTGGCGACCACGACCTACCGCATGCTCGTTTCCAAGAACGGAGCCCAGATGATGCAGGGGGACAACGTGCTGATCTGGGGCGCGTCCGGCGGGCTCGGAACGTTCGCCATCCAGTTCGTGCTGAACGGCGGCGGCATCCCCATCGGCATCGTCTCCAATGAGGAGAAGGCCGAAATGGTACGGAAAATGGGGTGCGAACGCGTGATCGTGCTTCCGCGGACGCCCGGCGAGGAACGCTTCCTCGACGAGCGCGGGCGGACTAAGAATCGGCAGATACTGCGGCTGAAGGCGCAGATACGGAAGCTCACGGGCGGCGAAGACCCCGACATCGTCTTCGAGCATACGGGGCGTTCGACGTTCGCGGCGAGCGTGGCCATCGCCCGCGCCGGGGGCAAGGTCGTCACCTGCGGCTCCACGTCCGGCTATGACCATGTGTTCGACAATCGCTACCTGTGGCAGACCGTCAAGCACATCATCGGATCGCACGCCGCGAACTACTACGAGGCCGTGCAGACGGCGCGGCTCATCTGCAAGGGCTTCCTGTATCCCACGCTTTCGCGGGTGTTCCCGCTGCGGGACGGGGCTGAGGCCTTCCACATGCTCCATCAGGGCACGCATGTGGGGAAGCTCGGCTTCCTGAACATCGCACCGGAGGAGAACATGGGGATCCGCGACTACGCGCTGCGGGAACGCCTTGGCGAATCACGGATCAATATGTTCCGGCAGGAACGGAAAACCGCCTGATATGAAATTCTTTTTGGCCTATATTTGATATTGAAATTTAAATTCAACAAGAGTACATTTTGTCGCTGTCGGAGGGCCCCAGAGTGGGCCCCATGTCACAGAGCAAACGCAAAGGAGTAGACATGGATCGTATTTTGAGGGGCCTGTTGGCCCTGCTGGCCATGTGCGGCGTCTTGTCCGCCGTTCCCGCCGTGGCTGAAGAGCTGACCGGAACGCAGGTCATCAGCATGATGCGCGAGCGGCCTGACGGCAACGACCGGCAGGGGACGCTGACCATGACCCTGGTCAACAGGCGCGGCTCCCAGCGCGTCCGCGTCCTCGAGCAGGTTGCGAAGGATTACGGGATGGATCGGAAATCCCTCATCACGTTCCGCAGCCCCGCGGACGTGGAGGGAACGCGCTTCCTTTCATGGACTTACGACGAGCCCGGCAAGGACGACGACAAATGGCTGTACGTGCCCTCCATGAAGAAGGTGCGCCGGATCAGCGGGGCGGCGAACAACGATTTCTTCATGGGCAGCGACTTCACATACGACGACATCGACATGGGCCGACGCAACATCAGCAAGGATACCCATACCCTGCTGGGCGAGGAGAAGCACGGGGAGTACGATTGCTGGAAGGTCGAGTCCATTCCCGTGGACAAGGACGATCCGGTGGTTCGCAGGGTCGTGTGGATCGACAAGAAGACCCTCCTTGTGGTGCATCTGGAATACTATGAAAAGAAGGGGCTTACCCGCGTGTACGATGTGCTGAAGCTGCAGGAGCAGCAGGGGTTCTGGTCGGTGCAGAGCGCGCAGATGAACAATATCGCCGACGAGCACAAGACGCTCATGGAATTTGGCCCGTTCACCTATGATCAGGGGCTGGAGGATTCGCTCTTCCAAGTGGCGGTTCTGCAGCGAGGATCGCGTTAGTTCCATGTCCGGCAAACGCTTTTTCGTCTGGCTGCTGCTGGCGGCCTTCTGCCTGCCCTGCCGCGCCCATGCGGGCGGGCAGGGCGCCGGAATGGAGGCGTGGAGCCGTCTCGAAGAGCGGGAGGCCGAGCCCACGGCGGCGGATAAGGTCGTGGGCTTTTGGAGCGAACGCATCGACGTGACGGGCTGGATCGAACTGTTGCAGTCCGTGCGCACCCATGCTCCGCACGATGAGGTGACGTCCCGGGCGCATGGGCGTCTGGAAATGAAGGGGGATTTCAACTGGCTGTACGGCTTCCTTTCCATGGACGCCGAAAAGAACTGGACGATCCCGTCAGAGGACGGTTTCTCCGTGCGCGAGGCATGGCTTGAGCATGTGGGCGACGGCTGGGATCTCCGGCTGGGCAGGCAGCTCATCATCTGGGGCAAGGCCGACGGCGTGCGCATCACCGACAACATCTGCCCCACGGACTTCACCGAGTACCTGAACCGGGAAATTGATGAAATGCGCATCCCGGTTACGGCGGCGAAGCTGCGCATCATGAGCGATACGCTGATCACGGAGCTGATCTGGATCCCCGAATTCAAGCCCGCCAAGCTGGCATCGGGGGACAATCCGTGGGCCGTGGACTACACCGCCGCATTTCCCATGCCCGTGCGCTGGAGGGGGGCCAAGGAGCCGTCTTCCTATTCGCTGAAGGACAGCGAGTTCGCCGCTAAGGTGTCTTCCTACATGGCGGGGTTCGACGTATCCCTTTCCGCCTTTTACACGTGGGACGACAACGCCGCCAATTATTATTCGATGCGGGCGGGGGATACGGGCATGGAGATGGTTTTGGAGCCTGAGTACCACCGGATCATGATTTACGGCCTTGATTTCGCCAAGCCGTGGTCGGACTTCGTGTTCCGGGGCGAGGCGGCGTACTTTCAGGGGCGCCGCCTTTCCGTGGACGACGGGCAGCCCGCGAAGCACGACGTCCTCAAGTCCCTGCTTGGGGTGGACTGGTCACCCGGCGGGAACTGGACGATCACGGCGCAGGTGCTCGACGACTGGGTCGTGGACTACAGGCGGAACCTCACCTGCGAGGAACACACCCCGCAGGCGACGCTGAACGTGTCCAAGACATTCTTCAACGAGCTGCTGACCGTTTCCGACATGATCTACTACTCGATGAACGATGGGGAATACTTCAACCGCCTCCAGTTTTCCTATGAGCTGGGGGAAGGGCTGGAACTGACCGTGGGCTGGGACAAGTTTCAGGGGGACGACGGCTCATACGGCGTCTACAAGCGCAATTCCCAAGTGTGGGGAAAGATACGCTACAGTTTCTAAAGAGGCCGCTCCGCGTGGCGATGCGACCGCAGCGAGGATTCTATGCTGAACATTGAGGCAATCAACGAGCGTTTTGTGGGCCTGAGCAAGGCCATCCTGAAACGCAGAAACCTGTTTCTCGTGCTCATGGTTCTGGTTCTGGCGTTCTCCGTGTACGGCCTGAAGCAGTTGAAGACAGACACGGACGACTCCCACTACTTTGACGAGGGTGACGCCCTGCTGGTCGCCAAGGACTATATGGCGTCCATTTTCGGGAACGACAACTTCTGCGCCGTATTGGTGGAGACGGACAATGTCTTTACCCCCAAGGTGCTGAAAGGCATCCGGGAAATGGGCAAGGAGCTGCTTGACGGCGTGCCCTATGCCGACGACGTGGTTTCCGTCACCGACATGGAATTCACGCAGGGCACGGAAGAGGGGCTCGACGTTTCCGACATCGTTCCCTCCGTGATCCCCGAATCGCCGGAGGCGCTGGAAAAAATCCGCAGCGCCATCATGGCCAAGCCTTCCCTGAAGGATCGCCTCGTCTCGGAAGACGGGCGCTACGCGTGGATCATGCTGCGCCTGAAAAACATCCCCGACGGGACGGTGGACGAGCACGGCGAGTTCATCGAAATGGTCATCGGCCGGAAGGTGAATGAAATCGCCGGACAGGAAAAATACGCCTACATGCATCCCCAGACGACCGGCTGGCCGGTCATCAATCTGGAGAAGCGCAACTTCATGGCCAAGGAGATGCCGCGCCTGATCGGGCTGTCGCTGCTCTTCGTCGCGGTTGTGCTCACCATCGTCCTGCGCAGCGTGCGCGGCGTCGTTTTCCCGCTGTTTCTGGGAGGGGCTGGGCTGACCATCGTCCTCGGCATGCAGGGGCTGCTCGGCATCAGCACCGACCCGATGGTCATGTTGATGCCCATCTTCCTCAGCCTGTCCATGGCGATATGCTACTCGCTGTACTTCATCAACTTTTTCAGATGGGAGTTCCAGCGGACGGGGCTGCGGCGCTGGTCGCTGGAACATGCGACCGGCGAAACGGGCTGGCCCATCTTCTTCAGCGCGTTTACCACGGCGGTTTCGCTGCTGTCGTTCTGCTTCGTGAACCTCCGGCCCATCCGCTGGGTGGGGGCCACGTCAGCCATCCTGACCATGCTGCTGTATGTGCTGACCATCGTGCTGCTGCCGGTTCTTCTTTCCTACGGCAAGGACAAGCCCGCCGTGGAGCGGGAGAGGAAGGACGGCTGGCTGGACGCGCTCATGAAGCGCATGGGCAACCGGGTGCTGGACTATCCGAAGAGCATCTTCGCCGTCGCCGCGCTGGCGGTCATCGCGTCCGTCATCGGCCTGTTTAGGGTCGAGGTGGCCTTCGACCTGCGCCGTTCCTTCGGCACGGAGGTGCCCTACGTCGACCGCATCTGCCGCATCAGCGAAACGCCCCTCGGCTCGCTGTACTCTTTCGGCGTCGGGATAGAGTTCCCGAACGAGGATGAGGCCCGTCTGCCGGAAAACCTCAAGAAGCTTGAGACGCTGACCGAACGCATCAAGGAGTTCCCGCTGACCAAGAAGGTGCACAGCGTCCTCGACGTGGTCAAGGATCTCAATCTGGTGCTCAACGCCAATGAGCCCGCGTACTACGCCATCCCCGACAGCCGGGAGCAGATAGCGCAGATTTTGCTGCTGTATGAGAACGCCGGAGGCACGGAAGCCGAACGCTGGGTAGACTACGAGTACAAGCGGCTGCGCATCATGATCGAAATCGACGACTACAATTCGGGCGAGGCCGTGCGGGAGCTCAACGCCATCAAGGAGTGGGGGGCCGAGCTGTTCCCCGACGCCAAGGTTATCCTGACCGGCACGCTGTGCCAGTTCACGCAGATTCAGGACTACGTCAGCTGGGGGCAGGTGCAGTCGGTCTTTACGTCGATGCTCACCATCTCCCTGATCATGGCCCTGGCTTTCGCCAGCCTGCGGATCGGGCTGATCGCCATGATCCCCAACCTGCTCCCGGCGTTCTTCGTATGCGCCATCATGGGGTTCTTCAACATCCCGCTCGACATGATGACGGTGACGGTCATTCCCATGCTGCTCGGGCTGGCGGTGGACGACACCATCCATTTCATCAACCATTGCCAGCTTGAGTTCATCCGCACGGGCAACTACCGCGAGAGCGTGCGGCGCACCTTCCTGAGCACCGGGAAGGCCATGCTGCTGACCTCGTGCATCCTGAGCCTCAGCTTTGTGGCTTACATCTTCTCCAAGATGGTCATCTTCGTGCATATGGGCGTTCTGGTGGCCATAGGCGTCATCGTCGCGGTCCTGTGCGACTATTTCATCACCCCCAACCTGATCGTTCGCCTGAAGGTGTTCGGCGAAGAGAAGCAGTGAGGACGCCGCATCCGTGCGGGCGCGGCGTCCGCACGGATCGGCAAAGGAGGCGGAAGCATGTCTATTGCAAGGCGGTTGAACGAAATCGTCGCGGCCCAATTCAAGGTTCCGGTTGAATCCATTCGGCCGGACACCGATTTTCATTCCGATCTGGAGGCGGATGCGCTCGATATGCCCGAACTGGCGATGGAAGTGGAAGAGGCGTTCGACATCATGCTCGACGACAGGAGCGTCGATGCCCTGCGGACTGTCCGCGACCTGCAGGACTACGTAGAGCGGAGCCTTGAGGAGAAGCGGCTTTTTTCGGCGTCGGCATCGGCCGCCGTCTATCTTCTCGCCGCGAGGGCCCGTTATAACGCCGTGGCCCCGATGGCCGCGCGGCTTGGAGGTTCCCATGAGTAATGGAATGCGGACACTGTGCGGGCTCCCCAACAAGGCGAACCGCAGGCGGCTGCTGGTCGCCGGGGGGCTTGCCGTCCTTTCGGCCCTGTGCAGCCTGCTGCCGATGCTGGGGCTGTATGTGATTTTGGACGCGCTGCTTTCCGCTCCCCGGAATGTTTCCCGGGCTTATGCCGGGGCCGGGCTGGCCGTCATGGGGATTTTCCTTCAGGTGGTGTTCCATTTCCTGTCGACGCGGCTCTCGCATTTGACGGCCTTCGAGACGCTCCACGCGATCCGCAGCGACCTGCTGCGGAAGCTCTCCCGCGTCCCGCAGGGGTTCCTTGACGAAAACTCGGCGGGCAAGCTGAAAAGCCGGATTTTCGACGATGTGGAAAAGCTCGAAATGTTTTACGGGCACCATTACCCGGAAATCATCGGCAACCTCATCGTCCCGCTCAGCATGATCATAATCGTCCTATGCATGGACTGGCGCGTGGGCCTCGTCATGCTGCTGCCCATCGTCATCTATATGATGTGCCTCGGCATCATGGGCAAGCTGGCCATGAAGAACTTTCCCATCATGGAGGCCGCCACGCAGAAGCTGAACAGCAGCCTTGTGGAGTACGTCCACGGGATGAAGGAAATCCGCATCTTCGCTGCCGAAGGGAAGTCGTGGTCGCGCTTCGAGGAGTCCGCCGAAAGCTATTGCGGCTTCATGACCCAATGGTTCGCGGAATGCCGCCATTCGATGACGGTCAACTCCGTGATCATGGGTTCCGGGGTCGTCTTCGTCTTTCCGGCGGTGGGCTACTTGTACGCCGCCGGGAGCATTGATGCGCCTTCGATGCTGTTTTACGTGTTCGCGTCCCTGTGCTACGCCGCCCCGCTGACCAAGATCGGGCGTTACGGCGACGAGATGAACATCTGCATGCAGATCGCCGGGCGCATCGCCTCATTGCTCGACATGGACGAACTGCCGCAGGAAGGCGCCCCCGCCGTGCCCGATCGGTTTGACGTCGTTTTCGACGGCGTTTCGTTCGGTTACGGCGACAAGAAGGTCTTTGAAGGGCTTTCCTTCACCGCCGAGGCGGGCAAGGTGACCGCGCTGGTCGGGCCTTCAGGCGGCGGCAAGAGCACCATAGCCAAGCTGATCGCCCGGTTCTGGGACGTGCAGGGCGGCAGCATCCGCATCGGCGGCGTGGACATCCGTTCCATGACGGCGGAACAGCTCGCCTCGACCATCGCCTTTGTGACCCAGAACAATACGGTCTTTGAGCAGAGCGTGCTCGACAACATCCGTCTGGGCAAGCCGGACGCCACCTTCGAGGAAGTGACGGAGGCGGCGAAGGCCGCGCGCTGCCACGACTTCATCATGTCGCTCCCGCAGGGCTATGAAACCATGCTCGGTTGCGGGTGCTCCCTTTCGGGCGGCGAACGCCAGCGCATCGCCATTGCGCGGGCGCTGCTGAAGAACGCCCCCGTGCTCATTTTGGACGAGGCCACGGCGTATTGCGATCCCGACAATGAGGACGAGCTGCAAAAGGCGCTTTCCGCACTGGCGCGGGGCAAGACCGTGGTGGTGATCGCCCATCGGCTGCGGAGCATTGCGGACGCGGATGCGATTCTGGTGATCCGGGACGGCGAACTGGCGGCTTCCGGCAGCCATGCCGGGCTGCTCGCCGCGTCTCCCGTCTATCGGAAGATGTGGGAAGCCTTTGAGCGTTCCGAAAATTGGCTTGCAGGAGGCGCGGAACATGATTGAGATGATTCGCCGTATCTTCGTGCTGGCGGGGGACAGGCGGAAGACGCTGCTCACCGCGGTGGTGCTGAATATCCTTCAGAACTGCTGCACGGGCGGCATGTACCTGTTCGTCATGGCGGCGATCGTCAGCCTTGTGGACGGAACCTTCGGCATGGGCACGCTGCTGCAATGCAGCCTGTGCATGGCGGGGCTCCTCGTGCTGCGCTACGCCCTTGAATATCAGGTGACCAGGCTTCAGGCCGCCGCCGGGTACGAAATCATGCGGGACGTGCGGATCAGGGAGAGCGGGCGGCTGGTCAAGCTGCCGCTGGGCGCTTTTCAGGCGGAACGGCTGGGGGGCCTGACCTCGATTTTCACGAACGACATGAGCTTCGTGGAGATGCGCTGCATGGCCACCGCCGCGAACTTCATCGCGGGCATGACGTCCGTGGCCTGCCTTTCCATCATCATGCTCTTCATGGATTTCCGGCTGGCGATCATCGCGATGGTCGGGTTTGTCCCGGCGTGGTTCGTGTACAACTCGACGAAGCGGGCCTTCAAAACCGCCGGGGAAAAGCGGCAGGAAATGGAGCAGGGCCTCATCGGTGCGGTTTTGGAATACGTTTCGGGCATGGAGACGATCCGCTCCTACCGGATGGGCGAGCATGTCTTCAAGGAGATATCGGGCCATCTGGAACGGTACCGGGATGCTGCCGCAGCGTACGAACTCAAGGCCATGCGGCCGATGGTGCTGTATCAGCTCTTTATCCGAATCGGGATGGGGCTGATCTTCCTGTGCGGCCTGATCTTCTACCTGAACGGGCTGATCTCGCTGCCGGTCTTCCTGTTCTTCGCCATCATCAGCGGCACCTATTACCAGCCGGTGGAGGCCCTTCTCGGCGAGTTCGGCATCTTGAACATCATCTCGCTGAGCCTCGACCATATCGAAAGCCTGCATTCCCTGCCGGTGATGGCGGACGAGGGCCGCTCCAAGCCCGGAGAAGGCGGCCCCGGCATGGAGCTGGCCACCTTCGCCTACAAAGACGGGCAGGCTCCCGCCGTCGATGGCGTGACCGCCGAGTTCCGCCCCGGCACGCTGACGGCGGTGGTGGGCCACTCAGGGAGCGGCAAGACCACGCTTCTCATGCTGCTGGCCCGGTTCTGGGACGTGCAGGGCGGCGCGGTGTCGCTGGGCGGGATCGACGTCCGGGACATCCCGCAGAAGGATTTGATGGCCGCGTTTTCCGTGGTGTTTCAGGACGTGTACCTGTTCGCGGGCACCATCAGGGAAAACATCCGCATGGGGAGGCCGGACGCGTCGCCCGAAGCGATCACCGAAGCGGCGAAGGCCGCCGGATGCCATGACTTCATCATGGCCTTGCCGGAAGGGTACGACACCCTTGTGGGCGAGGGCGGGTGCACGCTGTCCGGGGGGGAACGGCAGCGCGTGTCCATCGCGCGGGCCATTTTGAAGGATGCCTCGGTCGTCCTGCTCGACGAGGCGTTTTCGAGCGTCGACCCTGAAAACGCATGGGCCATCCAGCAGGGGCTTTCCGTGCTGACCCGCCGCAAGACGGTCATCATGGTGGCGCATACGCTGAACCATATCCGCCATGCCGATCAGATCCTTGTCATGGATGCGGGCAAGCCCGTCGAGCGGGGGACGCACGACGCGCTGCTGGCGAAGGGCGGCCTGTACAGGCAGCTTTGGGAAAGGGAATCCTCCGTCAAGTCGTGGAAGCTGACGGCGTAGGCGCCAAAAGGCATAACCGGGCGACTGCGGCCCGGCATCTGGGGAGGGATGCCGGGCCGGCCGGAGAAAACGGATATTCGAGGTAACGAATTCATCAATATTGATAATAAAATTCTTTTTCAAATTAGGCGAACTATGTCCACTGTTACGACGATTCTGGATGGGAACAATCGTTTTGGCATCAACATCGCAATCGTAAAACCGAGCCTCGAACCGCTGACGTTGTACGAGCCCGAAAAGCTCAATGAGCATGTCGGGTTCGGCTATGTGATCGAAGGGGAGCTGTCCGCCGATACGGAGTCGCGTTCCGAACGGTTTCCGCAGCATACGACCTGCGTTTTCGGAGGAGAGATGGGGTATTGCGTCAGAGGGTGCCGCCATTGCCCCACATGCTTTCTCGGCCTGACCGTTTCGCACATGAATGTGCTCGGCCTGCTCGACAACGAGAAGATCACGCTCAACCGCAAGGCCAAGTGCCTGCTGAGGAAAAAGCCCGAACCCTTCCTGTATGCGGCCCCGGCCAGCGTGACGGCCCAATTGCTTTCGGGACAGATCCTGAGCTGCCCGTTCAAGGGGCCCATGCGCCAGACGTATCTGGAGCTGAAGGGGATGGAGCTGACCCTCGAATACCTGTCCCTGTATTTCGTCCAGAACGAATGCTGCTGCGAGGCGTGCGCCCTTCACAGCAAGGTCGCCCGCGCGTGGCAGATGATGCGCGACAACCTTGAGCAGCCTTTCTCCATCAGCCAGCTCGCCAAGTCCGTCGGCATGAGCGAGAGCAGCCTCAAGAGGACGTTCCGATCCATGTATGGGGCTTCGATCTTTTCGTCGTTCCAACGGCACCGGATGAGCGAGGCCCGCAAACTGCTTGAGGAAAGCAAGTACAACGTGGCCGAAGTGGCCTACCGGGTCGGCTATGCGAATCCCAGCCATTTCAGCCGGGCCTTCTCGCGCTATTTCGGCGTTCCTCCCAAGGAGTGCCGCTAGGGGAAGGCCGCCGCGCGGCATGAAACGCCCGGCCGTGATCCCGCCCCACTTCTTCCACCGGGAGGGCCGCCGCGCGGCGTGAAACGCCTCCGGCGCGACGGCTGAAAACCGCGGCCCTGTGAGGTGTTCTTTTGATGCGTCCATACCGGGGCCGGGCTCTCTGGAAAGGAATGGCCCGATAGGGTCTGTTTTTGGCCCGTTCAGGTACTGTATTGCGTGGAATCCTACCCTACTGTGCTTGTATATTTTCGTTTGAGGAGTTGACATCATGGCAAGAAAGAAGAGGAAAGTGGTTGCAACCGCCCTGTGCGGCCTGTGCATGGCGGCGGGGTGCTGGGCAGGCGGGGCGCAGGCTGACGATGAGCTCGTGCTGCCTGAGGTTACCGTTACGGCGAACAAGGTCAGGGAGGATCTGCAAAAGGTTCCTTCCAGCGTTTCCGTCATGAACGAGGACGAAGTGCGCGAGTCGGGGGTGAGCACGCTCGGCGATCTTTCCTCGCGCATCCCGAACCTGACGATCCCCACCGGCGGCCTTTCCATCATGCAGTTCCCCACGCTTCGGGGGTCGGCGTCCATCGCCCACAGCTATGTTCCGTCCGTCATCACCTATATTGATGACGTCCCGCTGACGAACACCTCCGGGTACGACGCGCAGCTCTACAACATCGAGTCCATCGAAGTGCTGCGCGGGCCGCAGGGGACGCTGTACGGCCGCAACGCCAGCGGCGGCGTCATCAAGATCACGACCAAGAAGCCCTCCAATGATCCGCACGGCGAGATTGGGTTTGAGTACGGCAACAAACAGCACGTCAAGACGACGGTGGCCCTGTCCGGCCCGGTTGTGAAGGACGTTCTGTTCGCGAACGGTTCCTTCCAGTTCTTCTCGCAGCGCGGCGAGGTCATGAACGACTATAACGGGCAGTACATCGACGACAAGAAGAACTACACCGGGCGGTTGGGTTTCCGCCTGACGCCCACGGACGATCTGGACATCAATTTTCAGGTGGGCATGACGAAGTACGATGAGGGCACGTTCGGCATGTACTCGCCCAATTCGTTCTCGCAGTACGAGGCGATGATGCCCGGCATGACGCAGGGCATGTTTGAGGCTGCCGGCGGCACGACGCAGAAACGGCACGTCAATTCCAACGATCCCGGCTTCAACAAGTCGGCCCACAACGAGCAGGCCCTGAGCGTCAAATACGACATTTCCCCCAACTGGACGTTTACCTCCGTCACGACGCGCAGCGAATACGACATCGACTTTGACATCGACTACGACTTCACGCCGAATCTCATAGGCGACTCCTACGGGATGGAAGACCACAACAAGAGCGGGTTCTACGATTTCGGGCAGGAATTCCGGCTCGCCTATGACAAGGACGGCATGAATGCGGTAATGGGTCTGGCCTATGCCAATACGGATCGCCGCATCCGGTACGACTATTATATGGCGGGATTCCCGAAGGTTGATGCGCGTGACATCACCAATTCCTACGCCCTGTTCGGCCAAGTGAAGCTGCCCTTCGCGGAACGCTGGGCGTTGACGCTCGGCGGGCGCTTCGACTACTACAACACGACCACCCATTCCGATCTGGTAAACATGGGCGGCGCCACGAGCTACCGCGGCAGCGATTCGTGGACGAACTTCTCCCCCAAGGTGGCCCTTGAATACGCGCTCACTGACAAGAACATGGTCTACGCCAGCTTCTCCGAAGGCTACAAAGCCGGCGGCTTTGACGCGGCCTACGCCACGGCGGGGCACGAGAAGTATGACGAAGAACACGTCTATGCCTTTGAAATCGGCTCCAAGAACCTTTTCCTGCAAGATCGCCTTCGCCTGAATGCAGCCTTGTTCGCGAACAAGTACAACGGGATGCAGGTTGAAATGTACACTGCCGGAATGAGCGGCTTCATCCAGAACGCCGGCAACCCGTGGGCTCTTGGCGCCGAAGTCGAAGCCACGTACGCCCTCCTGCCGAATCTGGAACTTTTCGCTTCCGCCGGCTACACCCATCTGCGCTTCGACAACATCGTCGATGAATTCTACGGCGATCTCAACAACAACCACGTTCCGTACGTCCCCGAATGGACGTACAGCGCGGGCCTTTCCTATCGCCACGAGTCCGGTTTCTATACCCGCTGGGACGTGACCGGCGCGACCAAGGCCTATCTGAACACGGACAACAGCGGGCACATCCCGTCCCATACGCTGGTGAACGCCCGTATCGGCTATGAAATCGGCGACTTCGACATCTATGGATACGTCAACAATATGTTTGACAAGCGGTACGATTACGTCGGGAGCTTCGGCGGGGCCTATTGGGTCGCGACCGAGGGCATCGGCTTCGGCGGCGGCGTAACCTACCGGTTCTGATTTCCCATGTGATTCCAGAGAAAAGGCGGCGTGCCGGAAGGCGTGCTGCCTTTTTCTCTCCATTGTTTCCGCCGGATTCCGCAGTCGTTCGGAATCGCCCCGGCCCCAAACGGCATTTCCAGAAAGGGAGTCTTGTTGTGGACACGATAATCCACGCCATTTTGCAGGCATCCATTGTTTCTAAGGCTGTTCTCGCCCTGCTGCTGCTCATGTCTGTGGTCAGTTGGGCCTATATGTTGGGCAAATGGGTTTGCCTGCGGACGGCGCAGAAGGATGTCGCGCACGGCCTAGAGACGATTGACGCCGACGATCTTATGTCGGCCCTCCCCGCGCTGGAGCGGAACGCCCGTTCCCCCCTGTTCGGGATTACCCGGAGAGGCGTGCGGGAGTTCAACCGCATTAACAGGACGGGAGACGCCGAGAAGCTCCTCAACGACAATGTGCGCCGCGCCCTGCATTTCGGCATAGCCGAGGAGATGGGCAGCCTGAAGTCGTCCCTCGCCCTGCTTGCGACCGCCGCCAACACGGCCCCGTTCATCGGCTTGTTCGGTACGGTGTGGGGGATCATGTATTCGTTCCAGGCCATCGCCAGGATGAAAAGCGTCTCGCTGGCGACGGTGGCCCCCGGCATAGCCGAGGCGCTCATCGCCACGGCCGTGGGCCTGTTCGTGGCCATTCCTGCAACATGCGGCTACAACGTCTTCCGCGCGAAGCTGACGGCCATTGAAAGCCAGTGCATCACGTTCGCGGGGCAGCTTCTCAACAGGATGCAGCACGAGGCGGGCAGCCACCCGGACGGCCTGCCGTTCGCCGGAGGGAAGTAGCATGGCGGGCGTCTCGACATCCGACGATTTTGTTTCCGAAATCAACGTCACGCCGTTCGTGGACGTGATGCTCGTCCTGCTGATCATTTTCATGGTGACGGCCCCCATGATGACCGAGGGTCTGGACGTCGAACTGCCCAAGGTCGAAGCCTCGGAGACGCTGCCCACGGAAAATGATCACGTCATGCTGACCATCAAGGATAACGGGGCCGTGTTCTTGGACGAGTACGAAACGACCCTGCCGGACTTGCCTTCGGTCCTTGAAACCAACGTGCGCCTCCCGCAGCGGCAACTGTTCGTCCGCGCGGATCAGAACGTCCCTTACGGCATCGTGATGAGCGTCATGGGCAAGATACGCAAGGCGGGCATCAAGGACGTGGGGTTGGTGACGCTCTCCGCCGAAGGGCAGCCGGAGCCCGGAGGGGCGCCTCTCCCACTGGCGGCGGGGAAGGGCGAGTGATCATGCGGCATGCCGTCCGTACCTCCACCTTCTTGTTTTCGGTAGGTTTTCACGCCGCGCTTTTCGGAGGGCTGTACTGCTTTTCGGCTCAAGGGGACACGGTGCCGGAAGAACAGGTCTACCATGTCGCGTTGGCGGAACTGGCTGTTCCCGCTCCCGCCCCTGCCGCCCCGCCTGCTCCCGCCGCCGAGCCGGTGCCGCCCCCAGCCTCCGAGCCGGAACCCGTGCCGCCCACCCCCGAACCGGAGGTAAAGCCGGAGCCCAAAAAGGAACCGCCCAAAACGCCCAAGATCAGCCCGCGCAAGAAAAAGGAAACGGCTGCGCCCCGGAAGGCCAAAACGCCCCCGCCTCCCCCCGCCGCACCGAGGCCAGCCGCCCTGCCGCAGGCCGTCTCGGAGGCCCCGGCTTCAGGACACGCATCGGGAACGCCCCGTCCCAGCCGCATAGGTGGGCTCATGGCCTACGAAACGGATGACGTCGATCAACGTCCGTCCGTGGTCAAAAACGCACGGGTCGAATACCCGCGGAAAGCAAGGCGGCTTGGCCTTTCAGGAAGGGTCGTCGTCCAGCTTGTCGTCGATACGGAGGGAAAGCCCCAGTCCTGCAAGATCAGGAGCGCGGAGCCCACCGGCCACTTTGAGGAGGCCGCGCTCTCCGCCGCCCGCGGCATGCGGTTCATTCCGGGGAAAATACAGGGGCGTCCCGTCAATACTGTGGTGTTGATTCCGTTTAATTTTTCGCTCAGATGATGGCTTTATGAGGGCCCAGAGAATTTGTATAGTCAAAGCTCTCTTTATGTTTTTTATATCTAGGTCGTGTCGCCAATTAGATATAATCTATTGAAACTATGTAACTATTTTTCAAATTGCAAAAGATTGTTTTTAATAATTTAAAATAGTTATATGCAAAATGACGACACGGCCTAAAGATATATTTTGCTTTTGGCTGTATCATAGAAAACGGCTGAAGATTTTTCCTTGAAGTTCCAAAGGAATAACCGAAAAAATGCCTTAGCCAGAAATTCCGCCAAGGGGAAAGCTGGAGAAAAAGCTGTATGTCCACCGTGCCGTGGAGATGAAACAACCACATGCCATGACAGAGCCTTTCTTTTTCACTACACAAGTCTGAAATTTACGGTTATTTTGTCATTCAAACAGGTTATCCTGATTTTTGACAATCAGGCTGAAGCCATGTATTTCTTAAAAGCCGTTATCCCTTTTTACTTTTTGAATTGGCTGTGTTATAGAAAATGGTTGATGTTTTTTCCTTGCCTTTGAATTTATCTCAGAAATCCGTTTTCTTTGCGGGAAAGACAAATGAACAGCTTCGTAAAAACCTATGCCCTTCTTCTCGTGGCCATTATAGCTGAAACGCTTGCCACATCCAGCCTCAATGCTTCAAAGCAATTTACTCGGCTTCTGCCCACTCTGGGGGCGATTGCCGGCTATTTGGTATCGTTTTATACTCTTTCTCATGTATTAAAATCCATGCCTGTAGGGATTGCCTATGCCATTTGGTGTGCATTGGGCATTGTGCTCATATCAATTATAGGTGTTGTATATTTCAAGCAGCATCTTGATTTGCCAGCGTATATTGGCCTTGGTTTTATTGTTGCGGGAGTCATTATAATCAATGTATTTTCTGGTGCTGTAAAGCATTAAACACAAAAACGTATGGGTGATTGGAAAAATCCCTGCCTGAAACAGTGCCGCACATCAAAAAAGTCTCACAACCCAGCACTCTTTTCTACGCATAAGATGAAAGTCCATCGGAATAGATTTACATTCCGATGGACTTTTTAATATTCCTGTTTATGGAACTGGTTTCAGTTGTTGGCGGCATCCCGGATTTCCTTCGGAGGAGCATAGGGGAACCGTAGCCTACTGAAATGACTTACTGGAGCAGGCGTCATGGCGCTGTCCGCCGTCCTGTTATTTCATGTTGGCGAAGCGCTCAACGGCCTTGGTGAACTTTTTGATGGTGGCATCGGCGTCCCCGTGCTGGATGCCGTCGCGCACGCAGTGCTGGATGTGTCCTTCCAGCACCATCTGGCCCACGCGGTGCAGGGCCGACTTGCAGGCGTTGATTTGTGCGAGTACGTCCTCACAGGGAATGTCCTCATCAATCATGCGATCCACAGCCTGTACTTGACCGATGATTTTTTTCAGACGTGCGTGCATGCTGGCGGCATTGGCGTTCGTACATTGGCGCATGGTTTCCTCTCTCTGGTGTATTTCTTTGGTTTTCTACAGCCGAATGGGCATGAGCGCAAATATCCGGCAAGGGGAGGCCCCTGCCGGAAAGGGGCAGCGTGCTTTGCCGTCGGTTTCGGGATGTGTTGCCGCCAGCCTCCAGAATTTGGAAAGCATCAAGGAGCGATATGATTTTTATGACGCATCCCCATGCGCTGGTTATTTTGCGGCAGGTGTTCTTACGGTGATGCCCTGTTTATGCCAGTGGAGCAGCAGAGCCGAATTGATGATGACAAACACGGATCCGGCATTATGCACCAACGCGCCGACCACGGGATTGAGCACCCCGGTCATGGCAAGAATGATGGCGATAAAATTCAGCCCCATGGAAAACGCCAGGTTGCATTTAATGGTAAGCATGGTGCGCCGCGCCAGCGCGACAAGATGGGGAATCTCACGAATTTCGTCATGCACAAGGGCGATGTCGGCGGCGTCCACGGCGATGTCGCTGCCCACGCCGCCCATCGCGATGCCTACGTGGGCTTTTTTCAATGCGGGGGCGTCGTTGATGCCGTCACCAATCATGCAGACCTTGGCACCGTCTTTCTGGCTTGCGTCAATGTAGTCGAGCTTGTCTTCAGGCAGGCAGCCGGCGCGTACAAGGTCAATCCCTGCCTGTCCTGCAATCTGGCCGGCAGCGGTTTCGTGATCGCCGGTGAGCAGTACGGGCGTTACCGCCAGTCGGCGCAGACGCCCGACCATGCACGGGGCGTCCTCCCGCAGCGTATCCGCCAGGGCGATGCATCCGGCAGGCCTGCCGTCCACGGCGCAGCAAATCACGGTGCGCCCGCCTTCAAGGTATGACGCGGCGGCGTCAGCCAGACCCCCTGTGTCTAGGATACCCTGTTCCCGTAATAATTCCAGATTTCCGGCCATGACCGTATGCCCTTCCACGCGCGCGGTGACGCCCCTGCCGGGGAGCATGCGGAAATCCTCAATGTCCTTAGGCGCGGCTTTTCCGCTTTCCCTGAGGGACATGACGACGGCTTTGCCGAGGGGATGTTCCGAGAGCTGTTCGGCTCCGGCGGCGAGGCGGTATAGCTCATCATCCTCAAGGCTGTCCATGATGCTTTTTACAGCCACTACGCGCGGCGTACCCAAGGTCAACGTGCCTGTCTTGTCAAAGGCGCATCTGTCCACTTGGGCCAGCCGTTCCAAGGCATCGCCCTCGCGCACAAGAAAACCGTGCCGTGTGGCGTTGCCGATGGCGGCCATGATGGCCGTGGGGGTGGCGAGTACCAGAGCGCAGGGGCAGAAGACCACGAGGATGGTGACGGCGCGGATGGCTTCGCCCGTCACGAACCATGTCAGAGCGGCAGAGGTCAGGGCGATGACCACAATCCATGTGGCCCAGCGGTCAGCCATGCGCACAATTTTCGCCTTTCCGGCATCAGCCGAACGGACGAGCCGCACCATACGCTGGATGGAGCTGTCTTCCCCCACGCGTGTGGCTTCCATGTCAAAGGCGCCGAACTGGTTGACCGTGCCTGAGGCGACCTCGTCGCCCACGGTCTTATCCACGGGCAGGGATTCGCCCGTCATGACGGCCTGATTGATGGAGGTCTGGCCCGTGCGGATGATGCCGTCCACGGGCACGGCCTCGCCCGGCAGAACGCGCAGCGTGTCGCCTACGGCCACCTGTTCCGCGGGGATGATGCTTTCAGCCTGTCCCCGCACGACACGGGCCGTCTGGGGGGTGAGGCGCACCAGTTTTTCTATGCCGGCCCGCGCCTTGGCTACGGTGAGGTCTTCGAGCAGTGCGCCAATCTGCATGATGAAGGCCACCTCCCCGGCGGCGAAGTCTTCCCCGATGATGACCGAGGCAACGAGCGCCAGCGACACCAATACGTCGGCCTTGATGTCAAAGTCCGTCACTAGGCCGATGATTGCCTCCAGAATAATGGGCAGGCCGCAGAGAACGATGGTTATCCATGCGGCATCAAAAGGAAAAGGGTGCAGGCCAAAAAAGCTGACGGCCAAAAAGACGCCGGAAATGCCGAGAAATGCGATGTCCCGCCGCGTGCCGCCCCACGCAAGCAGCGTTTCCAGCCTGTGGATGATGTCCATGTCGGATTCCTCCTTTGTTTATAGCCGATACCTGTATGGGGATATTAAGCCTATAGGGGTATGGGTTGTCAACAAAGGGATGTCTGAAGAACGGCGGTGTGGGCGGCTGGAAGTACCGCTTGCAACGGCGTGGAGGATAAAGGTATCCATGCAATATTTCATGCTTTTTGAAGTGTTGCCTTCGAGGGGCCAATTTTTATTCAAGGCTGCGTCATAGAAAATGGCTGATGCTTTTTCCCTTGAAGTTCCAAAGGGATAAGCGACAAAATATTTTAGCTGTGGATTCCGTCAATGGGAAAAACGGATAACAATCTGTATTTTCATCTCCACAGCACTGTGAACATACAGCCTTTTTCCCCAGCTTTCCCCTTGGTGGAGTTCATGGCTGAGGCATTTTATTGGTTATTCCCTTGCAACTTCAAGGAAAAAGGCATCAACCATTTTCTATGACACAGCCTATTCAAAAAGCGGGCAGCATTTCGTGCGGGGCGGTCTGGGCGGTATGGAGCAATGCGGATGTGAAGGTGGGCGTTTCCTCTTGCAGGCCGCTGATATGTGCGCGAAACACTTTTTTTAGGCTCTGTCGTGGCATGTGGTTGTTTCATATCCACAGCACAGTGGATATACAGCTTTTTTTCAGTTTTCCCCGGACATACAGCCTGTTTCTCCAGCTTTCCTCTTGGCGGAATTTCTGGCTAAGGCATTTTGTCGGTTATTCCTTTGGAACTTCAAGGAAAAAAGCATCAGCCCTTTCCTATGGCCCAGCTTTTTTTATTGCCTTTCTGGAAGTTGGCTGCACAGACAGGAAGTGTCATGCGGATATGTGAGAGGAATCTTTGCCTTTGGTCTGCCGGTTTCAGCAAAAATTTTCCGAGGAATTCCTCAAAAAGGGGAAGCATACCGGTATGGGGTTTGTTTGCGCAGGCGGCCTCCATTACAAATCCTCGGCAAGTTCTGCCAGTCGGGAAAAGGCAATCACAAACCATTCAAAGTCTGCTTCCTGCATGGGTCCCATAGCCCAATGATTCCAATAGCGCCATCGTGAGAAAATGGCATTGCCCAAGGTTTGCAGGTCAACCTTGCTGCTGATGCCCTTCAGGGCTTCATTGTCATGGAAAGCATCTGCTTCGGGAAAAGCTCGCCGCATGGATTCTCCGGCGTCCATTTCAAACCCCAGATCTGCCATTCCATCACCAACAAGTTCAGCAAGTTCAAAATATCTTTGCGGAACCGCGGCATGGTTTTTATACATCTGTCCCCAAACCAGGGCAAAGCGGCGGATTTTCTTTTTATCTGCCAACATCCGGCGTTTTGCGGGGGATTCTTTCAAATTTTGTATTGAGACTTTGTCTCCGTCAAAGGTCAGTTCCACTTCCCGCCGCTCAGGAGTCAGCCCCATACGATTCACCCATGCTTTGGGAAGGGATATTCTACAGGCGGAAGGGCTTCCGTTGGCGTTGCCTCCGGCTTTAGTGAATATGACTTTCGTTTTTCGGGTTTCCATCCAAACAGCCTCCTTCTTCAAGCCTGGTTTTCATGAATCCTATGGTATCGGGCACCGGCGCTCAAGATAAGCGGCCTGATGGGGCACGGCAAAAGAACCTGCCGGGCACCATCTGCACAGGCTGATCTTCAGGATGCCGCCTGTTGTTTCTCCGTTGTTTCCTTTGGCCCTGTTCGAGTGTGTGGTTGCTTCATCTCCACAGCATGGTGAAAATACGGCCTTTTTCTCCGGCTTTCCCCTTGGCGGACTTTATGGCTGAGGCATTTTTCCGGTTATTCCATTGGAATTTCAAGGAAAAAGGCATCAGCCATTTTCTATGGCACAGCCTTTCCTTTTATCGGGGCCAGCCTTCTTCGGAATCTGAACCACCGGCGGGCAGGCTCCACTATTCTCTGTGGTTGGATGATTTGGAAGCCCAATCAGGTGGAGGCGTACATGGTGATATGTGAAAGCCGGGTGTGTCCAGACAGTCCTGTCCTCTCTGAGGGCGGACTGAGTCGGCAGCGTTTCCTTTTTTATAACCTATGGGAGGCGAGGCGTTGCGGCGGGGCAGGGGGCGTCATGAAACGAATGAACGGCATCAATTCGTTTTTTCCATGCCTTAAGCGTGATGCCCGAAAGCCCCTCCCACATGCGTTTCTTATGTATAAGGATGTACCGTCAGGCGGTTTTGAGCATGGATTTGAAATTCCAAATAAAAATCGTAAAGACGATGGCAGAGCCCAAAACGTCGGCAATGCATTCCGCATAGAGCAGGCCGTCAGTCCCGTAGCCGAACCGGGGGAGGATGAAGCAGAGCGGAAGCAGGATGACGAGTTTGCGCATCATGGCTCCGATGAGGGAGAGCTTGGTGCGCCCCAGCGCCATGAACGTCCGCTGGCAGGCATAGAGGATGCCGATGAACATCATGCCCCCGAAGTATATGCGTATGGCGGGGATGGTGATTTCGATGAGCCGCTGGGAATCGGTGAACGGCATGATGAAGGTCTTGGGGAAGAGCATGATGAGCCAGCTTGCAATGGTGGTAAAGCCGAAAGAAAAGGCCAGAATGAGGAAGAAGACCTTTTTTACGCGTTCGGGTTTGCCCGCGCCGAAGTTATAGCTCATGATGGGCACGGCGCCTTGGCACAAGCCGTCCACAGGGAGGCGCAGAAGCTGCTCGATGCTGAACATGACGGTCAAGGTGCCGACATAATAGTCGTTGCCGTACTGCTGCATCCCGGCGTTCATGACCAAGGGGACGAAGCAGTCCGTCACTTGGACGAAGAACGGGGAAAGGCCGAGCAGGATGACGGGCACAAGCTCCTTGAAGTTCAGCCGCAGGTATTGCCTGCGGAAACGCAAAATCGTGCGCTTGCCGAAGAAGAAGGCGAAGATCCAGACGGCGCTGACGGCTTGGCTGCAAATCGTGGCGAGGGCCGCGCCCTTGCAGCCCATATCGAGGCCGTAAATAAAAATGGGATCAAGGATAATGTTGAGGATCGCCCCGATGAGGACGGTCATCATGCTCGTCTTGGCAAAGCCTTGGCAGGAAATATAGTAGTTCAGGCCCAGCGAGAGCTGTACAGCCGGAGTACCGAGCAGGTAGAGCGAAAAATAGTCGACCGCGTACCCGATGGTCTGTTCGCTCGCCCCGAACATGAGCAGCATCGGGCGCATGGCCCAAAAGCACAACACGGTGAGCACGAGCGACATGACGAGGAGGAATACGCAGGCGCTGCCGAGGATGCGCTCGGCTTTTGCGTTGTCGCCGCGTCCCATGGCGATGGAGGCGAGCGGCGCGCCGCCCATGCCCGCGAGGAAGGAGAAGGACGAGATGATCAGGATGATGGGGAAGGCGACGCCGAGCCCGGCAAGCGCCAGCGGGCCGACCTCAGGTATCCTGCCGACGAAAATGCGGTCAACGATGTTGTAGCAGAGGTTGACGATCTGCGCCAAAATGCTCGGTATGGCGAAGCGTAAAAGAAGCCTGCCGAGGGGCTTTGTCGCCAGTTCGCCGGCGGTGTCCGCGTGATCCATGAGGCATCTCCTTTGAAGCGTTGCCGGCGGCGGGGCGCCGGGCTGTGCGAGCGGCCGGATACAGGCAAAAGACGAAGACCCCGGCGTTTTTGACGGACGCCGGAAACTGTTCGGCCGCTTGCCGATTCATGGGGGCGGTAGGCTTATCCCGTTAGCCGGGAAAAGAAATTGTCGATAAAGATGTCGACGGGTTTGATGTCCAATTCCAGATTGGCCCTCTGCAAGGCCCCTTCCCAGCCGTACCAGAAGAAGGCCGCCGTAGAGAAACAGTCGAGTTCCGGGGAGATTTCTCCGTCCTCTTGGGCGCGACTGAGGCCGCGCGCGAAAACATCCTGCCACTCCGCGAAGGCGGCGGAAAGCTGCTCGCGGAAGTTTTCCGGCAGCGTGTTGACCTCCTGCGCCAGCTTTCCGATCAGGCAGCCGGAACGGCAGCCGGTCCGCGCCATCTCGTCCCGCACTCCGCCGACGAAAGCCCGGAGGCCGTCCAGCGGGGATAGGGACGGGTCGCAGAGGCAGCGTTCCAGCTTTTGTGTGATGGAGAGCCTGTAGCGGTCTATGAGTTCCGCGCCGAACCCTTCCTTTGTCTTAAAATAATAGTAGAAAGAACACCTTGAAATGCCCGTGCGCTGCAATATCTCGTCGACCCCCACTGCGGAATAGCCTTTTTCCGTCAGCACTTCCGTCCCGACGTGAACCAGCATTTCCCGGGTCAGCAGTTTGTCGCCGCGCTGTTTGGGCGGGCGGCCACGGCCTTTGGCGTCTTGCATGTGGTTTTGCATGGATGATTTTTAGACTGTTCTGTCTATAAAAGCAATAACGGAAGGAAATATTTCCCTAAAAAGTATGTATCCATATGTATAATAAAGAAGTTATCCCCCTATGCCCCATGCGGATTGAACCGGGAGGCCGCCGCCGGAAAGGTCAAGCACCGTGGCATAAGCCGTCAGTGAACCGGGAGGGCCGCCTGCCGCCGGAAAGAAACGCCTCTGCGCAGCCAATGCAGATCCCCTCAGGGCGAGGGGGAGGCGCCATACCCGTAAAAAAGCCCCTTCCGGGCGTTTCGGAAGGGGCTTTTTACTTGGCCTGTCATAGAAAATGGTTGATGCTTTTTCCTTGAAGTTCCAAAGGAATAACCAGCAAAATGTTTTAGCCAAGGATTCCGCCAAGGGGAAAACTGGATAAAAAGTCTGTATTTTTACCGTATTGTGAAGATGAAACAACCTCATTCTGACAGAGCCTTTTCCTTTTGGCTGTGTTAAGGTTTCCGGCTGATACAGCAATCAGAGGTCGTTCATCTGCCCCTGTTTCAGCGGAACATTCGCTGCCGTGAAGGCGGACGCACTTCCAGCGCGGTGAAAGGCACCCTCCGGCAACGGCTGACGGCGCTTCGTCTCGCGCGGCTTCGCCGCTCTCGATTGCGCTTCGCGGGACATTTGGCCGCTCCTCGCCCCTCCATGCCGCATTGCCATGCGGCGGGGGATGTCCTCAAAGCTCGCTGGCGTCCGTGCCTCCGGCGGTTAAAGGAGCATACTTCTCTTTATCAACCGTAACCTTGAACGAAGCCTTACTTTTTGAGCGATCCACCCCTTGGCTATTCAGGGGGAAGGGGGGGCCTGTGCCGCCATGCTCAGCGCATCCTCATCACATCCCTGTGCGGCGGTTCGCCAAACAGCCGTTTATACTCCCGGCTGAACTGCGTAGGGCTCTCATAGCCGACAGCCAAGCCCGCGCCGGCGGCATCCTTGTTTTCCGTGAGCATGAGGCGCTTGGCTTCGTACAGGCGCAGCCGTTTGTGGAACTGCAGCGGGCTGAGCGTCGTCACCTCTTTAAAATGGCGGTGGAACGTGGAGGTGGCCATGTTTACCTTCTGAGCCAGCTTGTCGACTTGCAACGGTTCCCTATAGTTGTCGCGCAACCATGTGATGGCTTGGGCGATCTGATTGCTCTGGGTGCCGAGGGTGTTCAGCCGCCGCAGAAATTCTCCTTGGGGGCCGATGAGCAGGCGATAATGGATTTCGCGGATGATGAGCGGCCCCAGTATGGGGATCTGCTCCGGCTTTTCGAGGAGGGCGATGAGGCGCAGGAACGCATTCAGGATGTCGGGATCGACGTCCGCAACAGAGAGCCCCTTATAGGAACAGGTTCCGGCCGGGCAGGGCGGCGGGACTTCCGCCGCGAGCCGGGTGATCAGGTACTTGTCCAGATCAAGGCACAGTGCCAGAAAAGGCCGTTCCGGGCTGGCATCCGTGACGTAAAAGGAGCTCGGCATGTCCACCCCGGTCACGAGGCATTGGTTTTCGCCGTAGCAGTACTCCTCGGAACCCAGCATAGTCCGCTTGGAGCCCTGAATGATCACGCTGACGGAAGGCTTGGAGAAGCAGGTTTCAATCCTGTTGGCCTCATGCTGCCGCTTGATGACCAGCCCTTCGATGTCCATCGGATATTTCCCATGTTCGGGTGCCCACTGGAGCAATTTCTCTTTCAACAGGCCGGCTGTTCTCGCCGCCTCTCCATTTCCTGTTTCCATCATATGGCATAATCCTCTGGTTTTGCATGGAATAAAGGAAGCCCCTTTTCAGGCTTTCGTTTTTTGATATCATACTCCGGCCTTTTTGGGTAGCACGGCGAGAGAATCAGGCAAGAATAAGAGAGGATCGTATCTTCTGTTCTCCGTTAGGGAGCGTATGGTGCATCCATAGGGAAAGCAGGCCATGCCCGCAGCGTTTCCGGCTTCGGATTCGGGCCGCTTTCACCGTATTTCCATGAGGGAGGCCGCATATGCCCGCACACGAAAAAAGGAAAACCTTTTTGGGGCTTTTCGCCGCATTGTTTTGTCTGCTATTGTCCGGTGCGGCAACCGCGGCCCCTTCCCCTATGCAGCAAGTCCCAAACGGAGGCAAGAACATGAGCAGGGCCGCTTTAGCCGAAAGGAAACAGTTGGAGCGCTTCGGAAACGTCCGATCCCCTTTGGAGGCGACCGATCCGGATTTTGCCGAGATGCGGGATCGCCTCATCTGGGGCGAAGTCGCGTGGCACGGATCGCTCGACGCCAAAATGCAGGAGCTGATCACGCTGGTCGTCCTGACGGCGAGCCAGACCTTGGACGGCTTCGCCCCGCATGTGGGCGCGGCCTTGCAGGCCGGGGCGAAGCCTGAGGAAATCAAGGAAGCGATGTACCAGTGCGCTCCGTATATCGGGTTCCCCAAGACCGAAAAAGCGCTTCGGCTGGTCAATGAGGTCTTCAGGGAAAAGCGCATCCCGCTGCCCGTGGCCTCGCAGAAGACGGTAACGGAAGACGACCGCTTCACGCAGGGCGTCAGGGTGCAGAAGTCCATTTTCGGAGCGGCGATAGACGCCATGCACAAGGGCGCGCCGCAGAATCAGCGCCACCTCCTCCGCGACATGCTCTCGGCATTCTGCTTTGGGGACGTATATACGCGGAAGGGGCTGGATCTGCGGGCCCGTGAGCTCCTGACCTTCTGCATCATCAGTTCCTTGGGCGGGTGCGAGAGCCAGGTCAAGAGCCATGTGCAGGGCAACGTGAATGTGGGGAACACGAAAGAAAACCTGATCGACGCGCTGACGTGCTGCCTGCCGTATATCGGGTTCCCCCGGACCCTGAACGCGCTCGGGTGCGTCAACGCGGTCATCCCGGAAAAGTAGCGGGGCCAGCCCGCGTTCCCATCCGGGAGGCGTGGTTTCCTTACTGGGAATGTCCCGGTGTGCGTGGGGCTCATCCGTGAGCCGCGCACCGGGCGTTTTGGGTTCCGCCGTACCCGGCGGGGCCAGTTTGAAAACAAGGAGAAAGTATGTCTGTACCCGTTTATCTGGCAAAACTTGCTGTAAAAAATCCTTCCGATCACCGGCTCGCCAAGATCAAGCGGCTCTGCGACGCCGTGGGGCTTGCGGACAAGGTGAAGCCGCTCGGCACGGTCGGCGAGGATGAGGTCGTTGCCATCAAGCTGCACTTCGGCGAAGCGGGCAACGATACCTACCTGCATCCGACGTTCGTGCGGCAGGTCGTGGACTGCGTGAAGGCGGCGGGGGCCCGCCCGTTCCTGACGGATACCTGTACGCTCTACAAGTCCACCCGCCACAACGCCGTGGATCATCTGGAAACCGCGTATCGCCACGGCTTTACGCCCTATGTCGTGGACGCCCCGGTGATCATGGCCGACGGCGTGACCAGCAAATGCTACGAGGAAGTTCCCGTCAACCTGAAACATTTCGCTTCGGTCAAGATCGCGCAGGCGTTCCTTTCCGCCAACGCGATGGTCGTGCTGTCCCACTTCAAGGGGCACGCGATGGGCGGTTTCGGCGGCGCGATCAAGAACCTCGCCATGGGCTGCGCCCCGCAGGCCGGGAAAATCGATCAGCACGGCAGAAACGTCGTGATCTACCCGAAATGCATCGGCTGCGGGCAGTGCGTGCCGCTGTGCCCCAGAAACGCGCTCTCATTGGAAAAAGCCGAGAAAGGCCGCCATGCCGTCATCGACAAGGAGCGCTGCATCGGTTGTTACGAATGCGTAACGGCATGCAAGCAAGGGGCTATCGGCGTCGACACGCCCAACGAGTATGCCGATTTCGCCGAGCGCATGGCGGAATACGCCTATGGCGCGGTGAAGGGGAAGGAAGGCCGCATTTGTTACCTGAACTTCCTGCTTAACGTAACGCCGCAGTGTGACTGTGCCGGATGGTCGGAACCGGCGATTGTCCCGGATCTGGGTATCCTTGCTTCGGAGGACCCCGTGGCGCTGGACACGGCCTGTTTCGATCTGGTGAAGGAAGCGCATAGCCTCATTCCGCTGGGCGGGCACGGCGCGCATTCCTGCGGCTACGACAAGTTCTCGGCGCTGCACCCGAATACGCGGGGCTGGCACCAGATCGAGTATGCCGAATCCATCGGCATGGGTTCGCGGGATTATCAACTGATCACGGTGTAAGGCGCCGTTTGCGGGCGGTCAGGGCGCGGATACGTCCGGGCGCATGGCCGCCCGCGCTGGCGGGGCTTTCCCGGCCTTCACTCTGGCGGGAGACATTCGCCTTTTCGGTGATCTTTCTCAAGGTTCTGTTATAGCATGTGGTTGTTTCATCTCCACAGTGCGGTGAAAAATACAGCCTTTTTCTCCGGTTTTCCTCTCGGCGGAATACAGGGCTAAGGCCTTTTATCGGTTAATCCTTTGGAGCTTCAAGGAAAAAAGCATCAACCATTTTCTAGGGCACAGCCTTTCTAGTTTTCCCCTTGGCGGGATCCACGGCTAAGGCATTTTACCAGTTATCCCTTTGGAGTTTCAAGGAAAAAGCATCAACCATTTTCATAACACAGCCTTTCTAAAAACGTATTTTGAATTTCAGATAGTTAAGATACACCGTTCATTGCAAAAGCCTCTTGCATGGCGTTTCGGATTTTCCAAAAGATGGGCAAAGATATGGATCACGGCATTCTGTTTGATCACGCCCGGACTGCCCGGATCGGGCTGCCGGAAGCGGTATTTTGCGAAGGGAAGCCCTTCGAGGCGCTCGTGGAGCTGCTCTCCAGTTTTGGCAGGGGGTCGGGGCATCCTGTTCTGTTCACGCGGCTTTCCCCGGACGTATTCGATCGGGTTCCCGCCGAGATCCGCGCGGGGTATGACTACCATCCCCTGTCGTGTACCGCGTTCGGGGACGCGCTCCCTCCGAAAGGCAAGGGCAGGGTTGCGGTCATCTCCGCAGGCACGTCGGACGGCTTTGCGGCATGGGAGGCGGCGCGGACGCTGGCGTATCTGGGCATCGGGCACAAACTGTTTGAGGACTGCGGCGTTGCCGGGCTGTGGCGGCTCGCGGAGCGGCTGGAGGAGATCAACACCTTCGATGCCGTCATTGTGGTTGCCGGGCTCGACGCCGCACTGGTCAGCGTGATGGGCGGGCTTACGCCCAAGCCGATCTTCGGCGTGCCGACGTCCGTTGGGTACGGTGCGGCGCAGGGCGGACGGGCCGCGCTGGCGAGCATGCTCTCAAGCTGCGCTCCCGGCGTGGGGATCATGAATATCGACAACGGGTACGGCGCGGCCTGCGCCGCCGCAAGGGTGGTAAACGGATTATGAGCGAAGCGCACGCACACGGGGATCATGCCCGCCGCCATGAACACCATCATGGGCACGGCCATACGCATGAAACGGCCCACGGGGAGGGGCGGGATACAGGGCTGGGAGGCCGCATCCTGACCATCCGGTCACATTCCGGCCTGTCCGGGGACATGCTCCTTGCCGGGCTGTTGCGCATGACGGAACCCGACGAGGCGGAAACGGACAGGCTGCTTGCCGCCGTGCTCCCCGATCTGGCCGGAACCGTGCGCCTGAAGCGGCGTCAGGTGAACCGCATCGGCGGCTGGTTCGCGGAAGTGTCGCTTCCCCGCCAGCACGAGCACCGCACGCTTGAGGACATTCTCGGAATCATCGCCGGGAGCGGCATGGACGAAGGGCCAAAGCGCTTGGCCTCGGATACGTTCACGCTGCTGGCGGAGGCCGAAGCCGCCGTACACGGCATGAAGCCGGAGGCCGTCCATTTCCATGAGGTCGGCGCGCTGGACAGCATTCTGGACATTTGCATGGCCTGTACCCTGTTCACGCGGCTTTCGCCCGCGCGGTTTGTGGTCAGCCCCCTTCCCATTGCGGACGGGGAGGTCGTTTGCGCCCACGGCGTCATCCCCGTTCCGGCTCCTGCGGTGCTGGAACTGCTTGAAGGCATTCCCGTCCGCCCGTTCTCCGGCGAAGGCGAAACCGTGACGCCCACCGCCATCGCCCTCCTTCGCAGCCTTGGGGCGGCGTTCGGGCCGTGGCCCGCCATGCTGGTGGAAAAGCGGGCGCTGGTTTACGGTTCGCGTGTCTTCGCCAATGCGCCCAACGGGGCGATCTTCGCCTGCGGCACGGAACTTGACGGCTGATGCGCCGTATCGGTGACGGGGTTTTCGGTATTTTTGTCTTGCATGAGGGATTGCCGTGATGGATTCACGTATGGCCGCCGTGCCCCCGGATGAAGGCGCGCTCCTGTCGCGCCTTGAAAGCGTCCTCGGCGCTCTCGCGGCAGGGAACCGTTTTGCCTTGGCCTACTCAGGGGGGCTGGACAGCCGTTTTCTTGCCCATGCGGCCCGGCGGTTCGGCTTCGAGCCCGTGCTGCTGCACATCGTCGGGCCGCACATCCCGCCGGAGGAAACGGCCTATGCGCGGCGGTGGGCGGCCTCCCGGAACCTCCCCTATGAGGAGCTTCCCGCCGATCCATTGGATTTGCCTCTGGTGGCCTCCGGGGATCGCCGCCGTTGTTACGCGTGCAAGCGTAACTTGTTTTCCTTGCTGAAAGCTCGAACCGATCTTCCTCTGTGCGACGGTACGAACGCTTCCGATGCGGGGCAGTACCGCCCCGGCATACGGGCCGTCGAGGAGCTCGGCATCTTGTCCCCGCTGGCTTCCGCTGGCCTGGCCAAGGCTGACATCCATCGGTGCGCCGCGCTGACGGGGATGGAAGATCCGGCGCAGAAAGCCCGGCCTTGCCTGCTGACGCGGCTCCCGTACGGCATGAAGCCGGATCGCCCCCTGCTCGCGGGGCTTGCCGCCGGCGAGCGGGCCGTCCATGGGGCGTTCACCTCAGCGGGATTGCCTGAGCCGGATTTCCGCCTGCGCCTCGTCGATGCAGGGCGGCTGGAATTGCATGTCCTGCCTGATCCCGCCCTTGCCCCCGGCCTGTGCGTCGAACTGGCCCGCCGCATTGCCGAAGCCGCTCCACAGCTTCCGCCTCCCCGCGTGGTCAGGGTGGAAACGCTTTCCGGCTTTTTCGACAGGGCCTGAATTGTTGGCTGTGTCATAGAAAGTGGGATTGCCTGAGCCGGATTTCCGCCTGCGCCTCGTTGATGCGGGGCGGCTGGAATTGCATGTCCTGCCAGATCCCGCCCTTGCCCCCGGCTTGTGCGTCGAGCTGGCCCGCCGCATTGCCGAAGCCGCTCCACAGCTTCCGCCTCCCCGCGTGGTCAGGGTGGAAACGCTTTCCGGGGTTTTCGACAGAGCCTGAATTTTTGGTTGTGTCATAGAAAGCGGGATTGCCTGAGCCGGATTTCCGCCTGCGCCTCATCGATGCTGGGCGGCTGGAATTGCATGTCCTGCCTGATCCCGCCCTTGCCCCCGGCCTGTGCGTCGAGCTGGCCCACCGTATTGCCGAAGCTGCTCCACAGCTTCCGCCTCCCCGCGTGGTCAGGGTGGAAACGCTTTCCGGCTTTTTCGACAGGGCCTGAATTGTTGGCTGTGTCATAGAAAATGGTTGATGCTTTTTCCTTAAAGTTCCAAAGGAATAGCCAACAAAAGCCTTAGCCATAGATTCCGCCAATGGAAAACCAGATAAAAAAGCCGTATTTTTGCCGTACTGTAGTGATAAGACAACCAAATACTATGACAGGGCCTGAATTTTTTCCTGCCGTATTTTCAGAAGGCTGTGCCCTAGGTTGTGTCGTCGCTTGATATGTAAGTATTTGAAATAATTAAAAATAATATTTTGAGCTTGAAAAAGAGTTTAATAGTTTCAATCTGCGCTTCCTCAAAGGTGTTGAGGATGCCTTCAATGCCCGCGTCGCCGTTGCCGTGGATGGCGACCTGAGATTATATCTGATTGAAGAACGCCCGCTCGGATTGGCTGAGCGGGCGTTCTTCTGTGGAGGTCGGTTCCTTCGGCTGTCGCCCGGAGGAATGGGCGAACGGGGGGTGCCTTGGGAACCGCACGCCGGGCAGGGAAGAGGGAGCACCCTTTGCCCGGCGCGCCGGAAATGGGGAAATTACAGGGAACCGTAGACGAGCCGGTTGCCCACGAGGGTCGCCAGAACCGGGATGTCCCTGATGCGTTCGGGCGCGATTTCAAGCGGGTTTTCGCCGAGGATGACCATATCGGCGAGCTTGCCGGGTTCGAGGCTTCCCTTCATGCGTTCCTCATGGAACTGGTAGGCGCCCCAGATGGTGACGCTTTTCAGGGCGTCCAGCACGGAAACGGCCTGATCCCCGCCGAGCACCTTGCCGCTGCCGGTGAGCCGGTTGACCGCCGACCAGACGGAGAGCAGCGGGTCCATAGGCGTGACGGCGGTGTCGTTGTGGGAAGTGAAGGGGATGCCGCGTTTCAAGGCGCTCCGCAGCGGATCGATGCGGGATGCGCGGGCTTCCCCAAGGAAGATGTCCCGGTGGCGGTCGCCCCAGTAATAGGTGTGCACGGTGAAGAAGGACGGAACCACGCCGAGCCGTTCGATGCGGTCGAGCTGATCCTCGCGGACTGTCTGGCAATGGATGATGATGTGCCGCGCGTTGGCACGGGGATACGCCTTCTGCGCTTCCTCAAAGGCGTTGAGGATGTCTTCGATGCCCGCGTCGCCGTTGCCGTGGATGGCGACCTGCCAGCCCTTTTCGTGATAGCGGGTGACGATGTTGGCGAGTTCACGGGGGTTGTAGATGGGGTATCCGCGCCATGAGCCGTCGGAGATGGCGTCCGGCAGCGAATGGTAGGGGTTGCTCAGATAGCCGGTGTACCCTTGGAGGCTCCCATCCTGAAACAGTTTCACCGCGCCCATGCTGAGCAGGCCGTCCTTGGTCAGGGGCGTGCCGCATTTCACGGTGGGGGCCAGCGAGAAGTCGAACCAGCCGTGCTTGGGCAGCAGTTGGACGCGGTTTTTGAGCATCCCGCGCTTGTGGGCGGTCATGTAGTTCTTCCACATATCCGTGGTGACGCCGCCGTCGTGGGCCGTCGTCACGCCCTTGGCGACGTAGTCGTTGGTAGCCCGTTCCACGGCGCCGAGCCATTTTTCCTCGGTCATCTGCGGGGAGGCCGCCAGAACCATCTCCATCGCGGCGGGTTCCTCCACCAGCCCGGTGAGGTGTCCGTTCCCGTCATGCCGGAACACGCCGCCCGACGGGTTCAGCGTTTCATCCGTGATCCCGGCCGCCTCGAACGCCTTGCTGTTGCACAGGGCCAGATGCCCGGAGATGTGGCGCAGGAACAGCGGGTGATCCGGGGCCATCGCGTCCAGTTCGGCAAGCGTGAAATGCCGCGCTTCGGCAACGGCGGTGTCGTCATACCCCGCGCAGAGCAGCCATTCCCCGGCGGGCATTGCGGAAAGGGCCTCCCGCACCTTGCGGCGGATGTCGCCGTGCGTCCTGACGTCCCCGATGGGGTGGGAATTCACGTCAAGATAGTATTTGTTGTACATGCCCGCGCGCATAAAGTGGCTGTGGCAGTCGTAGAAGCCCGGCATCATGAACCGCCCGCCGAGATCGGTGATGCGGGTTTCCGGGCCTTGGAACGGGGCCATTTCAGTTTCCGATCCCACGGCAAGGATGGTTTCGCCGGATACGGCAAGGCAGGAAACGATGGAGCAGCGGGAATCCATCGTCAGGATGGCGCCGTTTTTGTAGATGTGGGTCGCTTGTTGCATGGCTGGCCTCATGAGGGGTTGCGGGATCAGGCTGCGCCGGCGGCGCGGTGCTTCTTCCATTCCTTCCAGAGCAGATTACACAGGATGAAGAGGCTGATGGCGAGGAACGCCGCGCAGACCGGACGGGTGAAGAACACGGAGAAATCCTGATTGGAGATGCTGAGCGCCCTGCGGAAGTTGGTTTCGATGATGCCGGAGAGGATCATGGCGAGGAGCAGGGGGGCGAGCGGGAAGCGCGCCTTGGTCATGATGTAGCCGAGCAGCCCGAAACCGGCCATGACGGCGAGGTCGAAGTTGGAGTTGTTCAGGGCGTAGCCGCCCACCACGCACAGGGTGGTGACGAGGGGCATCAGGATGCCGCCGGGGATGAGCACGATCTTGGCGAACAGGCGTACCGCATAATATCCCAGAAGCAGCATGAAGACGTTGGAGACGAACAGGGCGATGAAAATGCTGTAGACGAGCGTGCCTTGCTCCTGGAAGAGCAGCGGGCCGGGGGTCATGCCCTGGATCATGAGCGCGCCGAGCATGATCGCCGTGACCACGTCGCCGGGCACGCCGAGGGTCAGCAGGGGGATGAGCGCGCCGCCGGTGACGGCGTTGTTGGCGGATTCCGTGGCCGCGATGCCCTCAATGGAGCCCTTGCCGAAAAGTTCGGGGTGCTTTGAATGGCGCTTGGTTTCGCTGTAGGCCGCGAATGAGGCCGTGCCTGAACCCGTGGCCGGGACGATGCCGATGAACGTGCCGATGATCGAGCCGCGGAGCAGGGCGGCCCGGTTTGTCCAGATTTCGGAAAGGGGCATGCGCTTGCGCGAGATTTCGGCAGTGGAGAGCTTGCGGCCCATAAACACGTCTTCAACCGTGATCAGCACCTGCGACAGGGCGTACAGGCCCACGAGCGCCGGGACGAGGGATACGCCGTTGATGAGGTCGGGCGAGTCGAAGGTCATGCGCAGGTTGCCGGAAAGCGGATCCATGCCGATCATGGAAATGAGCATGCCGAGCAGCGCCGCGATGCAGCCCTTGAGCAGCGCGCCTTCGGACAGCGTCGCCACGATGGTCAGGCCGAAGATGCCGAGGGAGAAATATTCCGGGGCGCTGAAGTCGAGGGCGAAGTGGGCGAGCTGGGGGGCGACCGTGGCCAGCACAAGGCAGGAGAAAACGCCGCCGATGAAGGAGGCGATGGTGGTCATTTCGAGCGCCTTGAGCGATTCCCCGCGGGCGGTGAACTGCGGCCCTTCGAGCATGGTCGCGGCGGCGGCCGCCGTGCCCGGCGTGCCGACGAGGATGGCGGTGATGCTGCCCGCGTAGATCGCGCCGCAGTACATGCCGAGCAGGGAGGAAAAGGCGATGACGGGGGAGAAGCCGAAGGTCAGGGGGATGAGCAGGGCCACGCCCATGACGGCGGTGAGGCCGGGCAGCGCGCCGAAGACGATGCCGAGCGCCACGCCGATGAAGTTGGCGACGAGGGCTTCCAGACTACAGGCCGAACTGAGGGCTGTCATGAACATATCCATAGGGTACCGCCTTTTTTAGGGAAGGGGGACTTTAAAGAAGATGGCGAACACGGCATACAGGAAGGCTGATATCCCTGCGGAGATAAGAAGGATGTAGAAGGGATTGCGGTATCCGGTCAGCACCTGCGCCCCGGAGAGGAAAACCAGCGTGGAGATGACGAAGCCCGTGCCTTCGGGCCACTCGGCGTCGTAGGCGTATTCCCCAAGGAAAATGAACCCGATGACATAGATGAGGATCCACGCGGCCATCATTCCGATTTTGACGGCGAGCTTCCTTTCAGGCCAACAGGCCGCGCTTTCATCCTTGCCCAAGACCGCCCTTGCCACGAGGACAAGCGAGAGCAGGGCCAGGGCGATCGTGACGCCCGTCGGGAACGAACCCGCCGAAAAGAAGTCGAGCGCCGCAGGTTCCGGGATCAAGTGTATCTGGTATCCCATGACGCAGCAGAAGGCGAGCAGCGCCAAGCCGATAAAGAAATCCGTCTTGTTTTTCATGAAGCGACCCCTCGTCGTGAAAAGGAAGGGCGGGGCGCACCCGCGCTCCGCCCCGGTATCCGTTAGTCAAGCGACTTGCGCCCGGCCAGCACTTCGTCGGCGAGATCCGAGGACGACTGGATGAGCTCTCCGAATTCCTTGGCGGGGAGATACCCGGCATCAAGGCCGATCTTGTTGAACTTTTCGATGACGTCGGGGTCCTTCATGGCCTTTTCGATGAGGGGTTCGAGCGCGGCGATGCGATCGTCCTTGACCTTGCTGGACACGATGAGGCCATGCCACGCGCCGAGATCGATCCACTTTTCGTCCGCGGGGGTCATCTTGTCGGCGTACAGCTCGCGGAAGGTGGGCGTATTGGGGAGATCGGCGCGGCGTTCCTTGCGGGAGATGGCGATGACGTTGAAGTCGCCGGAGTTGGCATAAGGCAGGATGTTGGCCGGAACCTGGAAACCGGCGGTGATGTGCTTGCCGAGCAGGGCGGTGCTCACTTCATGGCCGCTGGTATAGGCGGTGTGGCGGATCTTGAAGTCGCCGTGGAAGCGGTCGGTCAGCTTGGTCATGTACAGACGCTGCGTGGAGATGGAACCGGTGGTTCCGTAGACGGTTCCGTCAGGATCCTTTTCGGCGGTCTGGAGGAATTTTTCCCACGTGTCGATGCCGGAGCTCTTGTGGGTGCTCAGCACGCATTCCATGCTGGCGATGTGGGCGACGGGCTTGATGTTCTTGAGGGTATAGCCCACGTTGGTCAGCTTGGGGGTGGTGGCGAGGGCGCTGAAGCCGGGGAAGGCGAGGGTGTAGCCGTCGGGACGGGCGCGGAGCATTTCGTTGATGCCGATGGCCTGTGCGCCGCCGGGCTTGTTCACGACGTTGATGGTGATGTTGTAGTGCTGCTGGAAGTAGTCGGCGAGGATGCGGGCCGCGATGTCCACGCCCCCTCCGGGGCCGAAGGGCACGATGATGTTGATGGGCTTGTCGTACGGGTATTCGGCCCGGGCATCCGTGTTGCCGCCGATGAACAGGGAACAGGCGATGAGCAACGAGGCGATGATGCTTTTCTTCATGGCAACTCCATCCTTCTGATTGTGTAGGGGGGCATGGGCAGCGGGCTGCCCCTTCCAGCGCGCCGACGGCATCGTGCCGAAAGGCTTTTAGGATGATTATATCAAGAAATATGCCAGCCCATTTGAAGGGGAATCGCCGTTTAAAGGTAGACGGAAAGGAAAGGCTCTGTTATGGTTTGCGGTTGTTTTATATCCGCAATACTATGAAAATACAGCCTTTTTCTCATGTTTTCCCCTTGGCGGGATCCATGGATAAGGCATTTTGCTTGTGGGGCTTCTTTCCGGGCTCCTCGGCGTCGGCGTGAGCCACGGCTAAGGCATTTTGCCGGTTATCCCTTTGGAGCTTCCGGGAAAAAAGCATCGACCATTTTCCATAACACAGCCAAAGGAAAAAGGGCGGCATCATCCGTAACAAAAGCGTTACGCGATACCACCCTTGTTGTCTTTTTTGTATCAATATTGTTACTCGGTGCGTTCCTCCGTATTCGCTTCCGCAATGCCTTGGAGCTTGCGCCACAACGTCATCCGGCTGATGCCGAGGATATGGGCCGCCTTGCCCATATCCCCCCCGCACCGGGCGACGGCCTTATCAAATTCTGCCGCAAGAGAATCTATGGCCATATCCCCCCCGCACCGGGCGACGGCCTGACGGATGAACCGGGCCTCTTCCCGCGCCATATGGCTCCTGAGGGTGGGGGGCGGCGAATCGGGCTCTTCGGCGGGGCCCGGCGTCATGGGGCGATCCTCAAGGGGCGGATCTTCCCATAGGGACAAAAGCAATTGTTCCCAGTCGGTTACTTCGGCCATGTGGTTGGCGACGATGGCCATGCGCTCCATGAGGCTGAGCAGCTCGCGGATGTTGCCGGGCCAAGGATGGCGCAGCAGGGGCCGCTCAAGCTGGGAAACGAGCAGGCTTTCCGCCGGAGGCTCGTCGAGGAGTCCCCTCAGATGGGAAACGGCGAGATCCACAATGTCTTCAAGGCGTTCCCGTAGCGGCGGGAGGCGCAGGGAAAGGACGTTGAGGCGGTAAAAGAGGTCTGCCCGGAACCGTTCCTGAGCCACGAGCTGGCGGAGATCCTGATGGGTGGCGCACAGGACGCGCACGTCGAGGGGGATCACCTGCGTCCCGCCCACGCGGACAAGCTCCCGCTCCTGAAGCACGCGCAGCAGCCGCCCCTGAAGGGTGAGCGGCAAATCCCCGATTTCGTCGAGGAACAGGGTTCCGGTGTGGGCGAGCTCGAACATGCCCGCCTTGCCCTGCCGCCTCGCGCCGGTAAACGCGCCTTCCTCATAGCCGAAAAGCTCGCTTTCCAGCAGCCCTTCGGGGATGGCGGCACAGTTCACGGCCACGAAAGGCTTGTCCTTGCGCAGGCTGGCGGCGTGGATGCTCTGGGCGAACAGCTCCTTGCCCGTGCCGGATTCCCCGCAGATGAGCAGGTTGGCGTCCGTGGAGGCGTAGAGTACGCCAAGTTCTTTGAGATGCCGCACGTGCGGGGAGCGGGTACGGATGTCCCCAAACGAGTAGCGCGTGGTAAACCCTTTTGATTTGAGTTTGTTGCGGAGCTTCGCCTCCGCTTTGTAGATGCGCCGAGCGTCGGAGATGGAGCAGACCGTCCCCACGTTCTGCCCTTGGAAAAGGATGGGCACGCGGTTGATGACGAGGGTGTTCCCCCGGATGTCATGGACGCGCCCGTGCTCCGCCTTGTCGCCCGCCAGCGTATCAGGGGAAAAGACGCCGGGCATGACGGTTCGGATATGTTTGCCGAGGGCTTCTTTTTTCGCACAGTTGAGGAGGGATTCCGCCGATGGGGTGATCAGGTTCACCTCGCCCTGCGCATCGTACACCACGATCCCCTCGTCAATGGCGTCGAGGATGGCGCCGAAGCGTGCGGTGCGCTTGCGCTCGGCCCGGTGTGCGCGGGCGACGTTGACCGCTTCGAGGAGCGTCCGCCTGGCGGATATTTCTCCGTCGATGATCTCAAGCGTGGGGAACCCCGCTGCGGTGGCCCATTGGCACACGAGCGTCCCGCGCGCGACGAAAAGCTCCACGTCGGCGGGGTTCAACTGGATGAGCCTGAGGTGCATCTCGTTTTTGGAGCCGTAGAGGTGTTCCGTAATGCGCATCCCAAGGGCTTTTTCCACGCTGGAAAGGCCGGGCAGCGGGGTGGAATAGCGGAAGAACGCGACGTTGCGGACATGCCCCGCATAGGGCTGGAGCGCCTGCAGGAGATCCCATGCGGAGAAGTCGATGGGCACGACGGGGATGGAGGAATGTTGTTTGGCGACGTCCACGGTCACGCCGCGGCTGAGGACGACGTCGCAGGTATCCGGGGAGAGGCGTTCCGCCGCTTCGATGGCATCGTCGAAGGCCAGATCGATGAATTTGATGCGGCAGCGCAGATCCTTGGCGACCTGTCTGAAAACCCGTGCATCAAGGCCCTTGTAGGGCGCGATAACCGTCATTTGGAATTCATACTGTGGGAGCATGTACTTTCCCCGTGCGGCCTGCCGCTGTTCCCCGGCGTCGGGGAATGAAGGAACAGGAACGCTTTTTGCTTACGGACGGGCAGCATCCGGGCCGGGGCCCGGTTTACAACATTCAACCCAAAGGAACCTATTATGCGATTCAAGACACTGTTTGCAGTATGCGCGCTTTTCGGCAGCCTGTTTCAGTCGTCGCCCTCCTTGTCCGAAACCCTCCGTACGGCATGGCTCGGCGAGCACGAGGCGTTTCTGACATGGTACGCAAAGGAAAAAGGCTGGGACAAGGAAGCCGGATTGGACATCGTCATGCTTCGGTTCGATTCCGGCAAGAGCCTCATCGAAAACGTCAGGGCCTATGACTGGGCCATTGCCGGTTGCGGGGCCGTCCCCGCCATGCAGGCCACCATGAGCGATCAGGTGGAAGTGATTGCCATCGCCAACGACGAATCTTCGGCCAACATGATTCTGACCCGCCCCGAAAGCCCCATCCTTGTGGAGAAGGGATTCAATCCCGATTTTCCGAATGTCTTCGGGACGCCCGAATCCGTCAAGGGCAAGCTCATCCTGTGCCCCAAAAAAACATCGGCCCGCTACCTGCTCGACAAATGGCTCGCCGCGCTTGGGCTTGAGGAGAAGGACGTCAAGATCGAGGAACTGGAACCGACGCCCGCCCTCGGCGCGTTCAAGAGCGGGTATGGCGACATCCTCGCCGTCTGGTCGCCGTTCACCCGCGAAGCCGAGGCGCTTGGGTTCAAGGCTGCGGCGCGTTCACAGGATTGCGGCGCGACGCAGCCCGTGCTCCTCGTGGCGGATCGCGCGTTCACGGAAAAGAACCCGGATGCCGTGCGTGCGTTTTTGAAAGTGTACCTGCGGGTTGTGGATGAGATCAAGGCACAGGGCCCGGAAACGTTGGCTCCCGCCTATGTCCGCTTTGCGGAGGCATGGATGGGCAAAAAGTTTTCCGAGGCCGACGCCGTTGCCGAACTGCGGGATCACCCCGTATTTTCGCTGGAAGAACAACTTGTTCTGTTCGGGGAAGATGGGAAAAGCCCGTTGAAGGCATGGCTGGCCGAGATCGCTGCCTTTTCCGAGAAGATGAACCCGGACACGGCGCACCACCACGCCACGCCTGAGGCCGTTACGGGCAGTTTCCTCAGGTCGCTCAAGTAGGCGGCAAGAGGATATTTGCCTTTTCGATGGTTTTATAAAAAATCATTTTAAATTTCATATGGTTGAATACAAACTTTATTGAAAGCGCGAATGTTTCGCGGCAAGGCGTGGAGGCCCCTGCGGGGGCTTCCAACGCGGCGTTTGCAGCACCCACATCCCTTTTCATCCGGGAATGAGGGGAAAGGCGGCCAACCGTGCGGAATTCCTGATTCCTCCCGGCGAGGCATTGCTGGCCGGAATAGCCGCACAAGAAGGCTTCCCTCCGATGCTGGCGGGAGGCCTTTTTGCGTGGCGTTTTCCCCTTTGGGGAGGGGCGCGCCGTCCCTGGGGCGGGGCAGGAAGCAAATGAAGGGGGCGCGCGGGGCTGGCGTTTTCAAAGAAAAAATGTTCGTATGCTGACGGTTGCGGATGCGCCCGGAGAGGCGAGCCGCAGCCCTGCGAACAACGCTTTCCGGCGCCCCGCGAAGGCCGCCGCACACGCATCAGGAGGGCAGGATGCCGTCTTACGAAGAAGTCCGTTACCATTTCAACCATTATGATCCGTTCGCCCGGCACATGGGGATTGAGCTCCTCGAAGTCGGGCCTGAGCATGGCGTGGCGATCATGCCGCTGGACGAGCGCCACCGCAACGGCATGGGCCACGCGCACGGCGGGGCCATTTTTGCGCTGGTGGACATGACGTTCGCCACGGTTTCCAACGCCGCCGGGCTTTACTGCGTCAACGCCCAGACGAACATTTCCTATCTCGAACCGGGGCGCATCGGCCCCCTGCGCGGCGAAGCCCGCAAGATCCGTTCGGGCAGGAATCTGGGGACCTATGACGTCCGCATCACCGATTCGGACGGGACGCTGGTCGCCGTCGCCACCGTCACCGGGTTTATGACCAAATACCCCATTCAGCCGAAAGACGCGTAGCGCCGCATGGCGTGCGCCGGAAATGGAACAGCCCGTTCCCGATAGGCGGGACGGGTTTTGTCGTATCCGGCCCCAGGAAATGGAAAAGGCGGGGGATGCCCCGCCTTTTTCGGCTGTATGGAAAGAAACCTTCCCGTTAGAGCGTTTTCACGTTGAAAATACTCTTCCGGTTGCGGGGAGCAGGTGGTCGCTGCGAAGGCATAAGCACAATATATTTGTGCCATTTAATGCCGGATCGAGCGTGTCTTAACTTTAAACGATGTAAAATTTTAAAGTTAATTGGTTCTAGGTCGTGTTGTCATTTTGTATGCAACTATTTGAAAATATTTTAAGGGGATGTCCTAGCTAAGGGAAAATAGTTAGGATAGCTCATGTGTGAACGGCAAAGCAGATTAAGTTTGCGTCAACAGTCTGGATTGATAAAACTATTAGTGGCAGGGGCAACAGCCCGCACTGCCGGGGAACTTGCGGGCGTTCACCGTAACACAGCGGTTTCCTACTTTATGCGTCTCAGGCACCTGGTTGCCGCTCATTTGCCCAGTTATCGCCTGTCAGGAGAGGTTGAAGCCGATGAAAGCTATTTGGGCGGGGTCAGGAAAGGAAAACGCGGGCGCGGGGCAGCGGGAAAAATAACGGTTTTTGGCTTGTTAAAACGCAGTGGCAAGGTTTACACGGCCATAATCCCTGACGCCCGTACAGAAACGCTGATGCCTATCATTGAGGAGCAGGTTGAGCCGGACAGCATCGTCTACACAGACACTTTCAAGGCGTATAATACGCTGGACGTAAGCTGTTTTCATCATCACCGAATCAATCATAACAGGCTGTTTGCTAAACGAGGGAATTATATCAATGGGATAGATAATCTTTGGAACCAGGCAAAACGGCATTTGCGTCGCTTTAACGGCATCAAGCCAGAACATTTCTACTGGTTCCTGAAAGAGTGTGAATGGCGATTCAACGGCGGCAACCATAAAGAGTTCTTAACCCATTTAAAGTATTGGGTAAAAGAATCTAAACATTAGCCTTAGCTAGGACAGACCCTATTTTAAATAATCTTTTTGTGATTTGAAAATAATTAATTAATTTTAATATATTGTATCTGATTGACGATACGGCATAGCAGATGGGATATTGATACTGGCAGCGCTCACGATTTTGTCGGAGGACGGCAGACACTGTTACCCTGCACCTTGTCCGGGTGAATGTGTTCCGCTATGCATGCAATAACATCCATTGAGGTGTCGTCGCTAACATCTGAGGTGCATCACCCAAGTCAAAGTTGGCCGAGGAGTTTGTTCCGTAATATTATATCGTTGACGATATTTTCAAAGAAGAGAGGTGACTCCGGTCGGTTTACCTTGTCAAGCAGGGGTGCATTCCCGCCGTCTAGTGAGGGCTCACTATGTCGGCGGCGTGGAGATCGGCCTTGGCTTCGGGCTTTCAAAGCAGGAAATCGTTGGTGGAGACTACCGCACATCGGTCGATATGACGATGGAACCGCCCCCTGTTCCCCGAAGCTCAGGGGGGGGAACTGTGTGTTCTGGGGTAGGCAGCAGATGCATTTCTGCTTTCTGGACTTGGGATGCTCCCTTCACAGAGCCGAGGTTTCGTGGGTGGTCCGCTGAAGGGCGCTCCTTCCGCAACTGTTTTAGGAAGATATCTTATTCTTTCAGAGGGATATGTTGAGAATATCACAAGGGAGGCGCGGGATCGCAACAGGCCCCTTCCGGCGTGTGCCGGAAGGGAATCCCTATGGAGAAATGGTTATCGGGCAAAGGCCCGCGCCGCCTGAAGGGCGGTCAGGGCAATGAGCTTACAGCGTGGGACGAGGGTAGAGGGGATCATGAATTCGTCTACGGAATGGATGTTGTCGCCTTCCGGGCCCATGCAGCAGATGGTAGGAATGCCGAGTTCGCTGGAACAGAAGCCGGATTCAGCGGCGCTTTCGTAGTGCTGCCCGGTGATGTCCATGCCGAGGGCGCGCCCCCCTTCGCGCACGAGCTCGAATAGTCGGTCGCCTTCAGGGGTGCGTTCCAGCGGGTAGAGGCGCAGGCCACCGCTGACCGTCGCCGTGGTACCGGGGACGAAGGAACGGGCCGCCAGATCCCGGATACCCGTGACTACACGTTTGCCGTCCTCAAGGGAGCGGTAGGTCAGGTGGATGCGGGATTCGGCCCATGGAGCCACAGAGTTTGCGGAGGTGCCGCCGCCGACCAGCCCGGTATTGACGGTTATGCCTCTGGAGAGATCGAGGAAATCGTTGATCGCGAGGGTCTTGTGGGCGAGTTCGAGGATGGCGGAAGCGCCGTCCGCGTAGCAGCGCCCGGCATGGGCGGCCTTGCCCGTGATCTTGAGGTGCATGTGCCCGGAACCTTTTCGGGAGACGGTGACGACTTGCCCAACCCCGCCGGGTTCGGCACAGATGACTGCCCGTGCCCCCGGAAGCTGCGCAGCGAGGGCCTTGGAGGAAGTGGGGGAGCCAAGCTCCTCGTCGGCGGAGAACATCAGGGTCATGGGGCAGTCGAAGCCCATGCGCTTGAGCGCGCGGGCAGCGAAGAGGCTGGCGACGAGCCCGGCCTTCATGTCCGCAACGCCCGGCCCGGTGACGCGGTCGGCCGTTCGGTCGAGGCGGAAGGGGCGGGAGGCCGCCGTGCCTGTGGGGAAGACCGTATCCATGTGCCCGATGAAGCCGATGCCCGGCCCATGGGCGGCGTCGTGGGTGCGGGCCATAAAAACGTCGCCGAGGTCGGCCTGCCACGGTTCATCTTTGGGGATCGCCGGTTTGGGTAATCGGAACGTGGCGAAGCCCTCTTGGGCCAGCCAGCCCGTGAGTGTTTCGCCGACGCGGTTTACGCCCGCTGCGTCGGCGGTGGGGGAGTCGATGCCCACCAGCGTTTCCAGCAAGGCCAGCATGTCGGCTTCCTGTCCGTCCAGCAGCGTATCCAGTTCGCGTTTCCATTCCGTCAGCGGCATGGGGATGCTCCTTGAGCCGGCGCGGAGCCGGTGAATGGGGGAAAACTCCCGGTGACGCCCGGCGTCCCCTGCGGAACGGGCCGCAGGGGACGGTAGCCGTCGTGTTTGAGGCGTCGGCGGGCGGCATGTGCCCGGAGGCGGTCAGCGCAGGGCCTTGAGATAGACGTCAGTAACGGCGTTCATGCGTTCAAGGCGGGGACGGTCTTCCTGCCGCACCATGCCGATGCCGTCAAAGAAGGCGGCAATGTCGGCGAGCCATGTGCGGAGCTGTCCTTTCCCATCCGCGTCGTCGAACAGGGCGAGCTGTTCATCAAGGGTGAATACGGGATGGTTGCGGAGGTCTTGTACGGCGAGTTCTGGGGTGAGCTTGCGGCCTGTCCAGCTTTCATAGAAGCGGATGTAGTCCGGGGCGAGGGTTTCCGGTGGGGTTTCGCGCAGGGTGGCAACGGCACGCAAGTACATTTTGAGGAAGGCCTCAATCTGGTTGGGGTGCTTCACGGCGTAGTCATGGTTGGCGACAATAAGCACAGGCTGGGAGACGCCGCAGTCGCGGGACAGGGCGGCGGGCTTGAAGCCCTTGGCGTCGGCGTCGTAGGTGAGCGGGGCCCATAGGGCCACGGCGTCGCCGAGGCCCCCGGCGAATGCGCCGAGTGCTTGTGTGGCTGTCATATCTTTGAGGTGGACATCCTGTTCGGTGAGGCCGAGGGCATTGAGCCACATGGCGGTCATGTAGTGCGCGGAGGTTCCCTTTGGACAGAGGATTTCCTTGCCCCTGACGCTTTCCTTGCCGCCGTGCACGGCGGGATAGGCCGGGTTGGCCCCCTCCGTGGCGAGGATCGGACTGTCGGCACGCACGTACAGGGCGTTGGCGGCGGACTCGTCGTTGGCAACGGCGATGATGTCGATGCGGTCGCTCAGGGCGGCGGTCAGGGTGGGGACGGCCCCACATCCGGCCACGGCCCAGTCGTAGGCGAGGATGCCCTCAACGATGGCCTTTCCCGAATCGAAGCGGAGCATGGAGATATCCAGCCCGGCTTCCTTGTCCCAGCCCTTTTCCTTTGCGTACCAGACGGCGAAGGTTTCATGTTCACCGAGCCATGCGGTCTTCATGGGGACGGGTTCCGCCCCGGCTGCGGAGGCGCAAAGCAGAGCCGCCATACAGACGCCTGCGAGAGTTCTTGTGAATCCCATAGATTCTCCGGGGTGCGTGGCCCCCTTGTGGGGGCCGCCGCGTTTAGTTGAACTTGTTTTCCTTCATGATGTCGCCGATGATCTTCCACATGTCGTTGACGGCGGTCTGGAACTGGTCGGCGGGCAGGTAGTCGGTGGTCAGCCCGGCCTTGGCGAACTTGGCCTGCACGTCGGGATCGGCGAGGGCTTCCTTGAGCAGGTTCTGCATGGTTTCGATGCGGTCGTTGGGCACGCGCTTGGGGGCGACAAGGCCGTGGGAGGAAGCGAAGGTGTATTCATCGCCGATCTGTTCCGCGAAGGTGGGCACGTCGGGGAAGTCGGGCAGACGCTGCGGGCTGGATACGCCGATCATGGTGAAGTCGCCGGATTCCACATAGGGCTTCTGGTTGGTGGTCACGCCGAAGGCGCTGGTGATGTGGCGGCCCAGCAGGGCGGTGGAGACTTCATGTCCGCTGGTGTAGCCGACGTGGGGCAGGCTCACGTCCGGGAAAGCCTTGAGCAGCCGGGTCATGAACAGGCGCTGCGTGGAGAGCGCGCCGTGGGTGGCGAAGTTGACCTTGCCGGGGTTGGCCTTGGCGGCTTCCATGAGGCCCTTGATGTCCTTGATGCCGGAGTCGCCGTTGACGGCGAGGCTCAGCCACATGACGGTGACCTGCGCTACGGCGCGGAAGTCCTTCAGGGTGTAGCCGGTGTTCTTGATTTGCGGGGTGGTGGAGAAGGTGGCGATGGCCGGAAAGCCGAAGGTGTAACCGTCCGGGCGGGCCTTGGCTACATCGAGCATGGCGGGGGCGCCCGCTCCGCCAGCCTTGCACACGATGTTTAACGTGATGTTGTGCTTGGTCTGGAAGTATTCGGCGAGGATACGCGCGGCGATGTCCACCGCTCCGCCGGGGCCAAACGGGATGATGATGGTGACAGGACGGTCAGGATAGGCTGCGGAGGCGTTGGGCGTGCCGGAGAAGAGCAGGGCACAGGCAAGCAGGGCACAGGTCAGAATCTTCTTCATGACGGTTTCCTTGAAGCGTAATGGGTTGACGATTGACCCGGATGGCCGGGAAAACGGGCCAGCGTGGAACGGCGGAGTGGCCTTCGGAGGATGAGCCTTTGGAAAGGGCTTCCGCCATCCTTCTAGAGTTCAACCCGCGGGGCGGGGCTGAAGGTTTCGGCAGCCTGAAGCGCGGCAAGGGCCGCGAGCTTGCAGCGCGGGACGAAGGTGGAGGGAATCATGTATTCGTCGGCGGAGTGCAGGTTGGAACCTTCGGGGCCCATGCTGCATACGGATGGGACGCCGAGCACGCTGGAGGTGTAGCCGGATTCCGCCGTGCCCTTGGAGCGTTCGGAGCGGACAGGGTAACCGATGAGGTCGCCCGCGCGCTTGATGAGTTCATAGAAGCGCAGCACATCGGCGGTGGGGACCAGCGGGGGCAAGCGCACGCCGCCGCTCAGGTGCGATGAGGTGCCGGGGATGACGGCCTTTGCCGTTTCAGTGCGTAGGGCGTCTGCGAGCCTACGCCCGGTTTCCAGCGTCTTGAAGGTGATGTGGATGCGGGCCGAGGCCCACGGAGCCACAGAGTTCGCGGAGGTGCCGCCGCTGACGAGGCCGGTGTTGACCGTGGTTTCGTTCGGTAGATCCACATAGCGGTCGAAGGCGAGCACCTTATGGGCGAGTTCGAGGATGGCGGACGCGCCATCCTCGTAGCAGCGGCCCGCATGGGCGGCCTTGCCTTTGATTTCAAGGAGCATATGCCCCGATCCCTTGCGTTCGAGGGTCACGCCGCCGTTGGCGTAGCCGGGTTCGGAACAGATCGCCGCAACGGCCCCGTTGAGCTGTTCGCCGAGGACAGGCGTGGTGGAAGGGGAGCCGAGCTCTTCATCCGGCGAGAAGGTCAAGGTCATGGGCACGCGGATCAGGTCAAGTTCCTTGAGGGCGCGGGCTACGAACATGTTCTGGACCAGCCCAGCCTTCATGTCGGTGACGCCGGGGCCGGTGGCACGGTCGGCGGCGCGGTCGAGGCGGAAGGGACGGGCCGCCGCTGTCCCGGCGGGGAACACGGTGTCCATGTGCGAGAGAAAGGCAATGCCGGGCCCGGCCTCAATGGGATGGGTGCGGGCCGTGAACACGTTGCCGAGCGCGGCCATCCACGGTTCGTCGGCGGGGATAGGCGCCTTGGCGATCTTCGCCGTATGGAATCCGGCATTCCGCATCCACTCACTGATCACTTCACCGACGCGGTTCACGTCGTCGCCGTCGCTGGTGAAGGAATCCATGTTCACCAGCCGCTCCAGCAGGGCGAGCATTTCTGGTTCTTTGTCAGCGAACCAGCCGTCAATCCGTTCTTTCCACAGCGCGAGTTCCATTTTCGGGCTCCTTTGGGTTACGCGGCGGCCTTGCGGCTGGCGCGGAAGTCGTCGTAGATGGGCTTGAGTAGTACGAGCAGGCTGACGCCGAGGATGATGCAGGCCACCGGGCTCGTGTAGAAGATGCTGTAGTCGTTCTGGGAAATGCTCAGGGCGCGGCGGAAATTGGACTCCGCGATGGGTTCGAGGATCATGGCGAGCAGCAAGGGCGGCTGCGGGAAGTCGCACTTAATCATAAGGTAACCAACCGTGCCGAAGATGGCGACGACGAGCAGGTCAAAGGTGGAGCTGTTTACCGCGTAGCCGCCGACCACACACAGGGTGATCACGATGGGCATGAGGACCGCGCCGGGGATGGCGATGATCTTGCCCGCGCCGCGGACTGCGATGAGGCCGCAAACCAGCATCAGGACGTTGGCGATGATGAAGGCGGCAAAAATGCCGTACACCGTCACCGGATGCTCCACGAACAGCAGGGGGCCGGGGGTGAGGCCCTGAATCATGAGCGCACCGAGCATGATGGCAGTGATGATGTCACCGGGCACGCCGAGGGTGAGCAAGGGGATCAACGCACCGCCACACACCGCGTTGTTGGAGGATTCGGTGGCGGCAATGCCTTCAAGACAGCCCTTGCCGTACTTTTCCGGGGTCTTGGAGAAACGCTTGGCTTCTGAGTAAGCGAGGAAGGTAGCCGCCGATACGCCCGTCGCCGGGATGATCCCGATGAGTGTGCCGATCACGGAGGAACGGATGAAGTTGACGGTGTTGGAGGTGAGATCCCTGAGCGAGAGGCCGCGCTTGGATACGGTGCCTTCCTTGAGCGATACGCCCCGGATGACGTCCTCGACGGTCACGAGTACCTGAGACATGGCGAAAAGGCCCACCAGCACGGGCACCAGCGACAGGCCGTTGAACAAATTGGGGTTGTCGAAGGTATTGCGCATGTCGCCGGTCACGGGGTCGATGCCGATGGTGGCGAGGAACAGGCCGACCAGTGCAGAGATGAGGCCTTTCACGAGCTTGCCGGAGGAAAGGGAGGCCACCACGGTGAGGCCGAACACGGCGACCGCGAAATATTCTGCGGCGCCGAACGACATGGCGGCCTTGGCGAGCAGCGGGGCCACGCTTACCAGCGCCAGAGCGCTGACGGAACCGCCGATGAAGGACGCCCACGTTGCCATGTCCAGCGCTCGCCGGGACTCGCCGCGTGCGGTCAGGGCCGGGCCTTCGAGCATGGTGGCGGCGGCAGAGACAGTGCCGGGCGTGCCGACGAGGATGGCGGTGATGCACCCGCCGTAGATGGCGCCCACGTACATGCCGAGCAGAGCCGAGAACGCCTCAACCGGGGGCATGCCGAAGGTTAGCGGGATGAGCAGGGCCACGCCCATCGCGGCGGTCAGGCCGGGCAGCGCGCCAAAGATGATTCCGAGAACCACACCCATGAGGTTGGCGAACAGGGAACCCATCGAAATGGCGTTCATGATGCCGTCAAAAATATTCGCGAACATATCCCCTCCGAAACAGATGGCTTTTGTATCTGCTTGCGACCCGTTGCCGTGTCGCTGTAACCAGTTGGGAAATCCGCCCTGCGGGACGGTGCGTCAGGGCAGGAGGACTTGGAAGAATCCGGCGAAGACGCCCACCAGCACGCCCGTGGTGATGCCCGCCACGGCGACAATTTCCACGAGCTTGCGCCGTCCGAGCAGTGGCAGCGCGATGAGCAGGAAGAGCGCGGTGCTGATGCTGAACGCGCCATTGGCGTTGAAGGGCGGATTTTCCATGTTGAGGAACAGGTCTCCTAGTTCGGTGAACGTGATGAGATAGAAGTAGAACAGCCCGATGAAGAGGAGTATCTTTTTAAAGACCTTGGCCTCGGGCCAGTAGGACTTCGCCGGGGCCTTGCGGAATCCCTGCACGATCAGGATGAAGCTCAGAATGACCAGAGGCACAAGGATCATTTTGGGAAAAGCGCCGGGGCCGAGCTGTTCCATCCCGGATTCGGGAAGGGTGCTCACGCTCCAGGCCCCGATTCCGCATAGGATGAGCAGGATGATTCCACTGATGACGTCGGTAAGGCTCTTCATGACACGTTCCTCTCTGATTTGGTTTCCGCCTACAGGGCGTTGACGAGCATCCGGACGCCGACCACGCTGAGCAGGCCGGCGAAGGCACCGGCGACGGCTCCGAGAACGCAGTAGACGAGAATGGAAAGCAACATGTTAATCTCTCGCAGTGGCGAAAAGGTGTTTTGAAACGACGTGATCGATGTGGGCTTCGGCGGCCTTGCGGGCCTCTTCAGGGGATTGGCGTTCGAGCGCATCAATGATCTGTAGGTGGGAGGAAACGGAGAACTGCCGCCATGTCGCATCGCGTAGTTCGGGCATACGTCCTCCGGCATACAGGGCGTTGAGCTGGGTGATGGTTTCGGCGAGGAGTCGGTTGCCCGCGCATTCTGCGAGTTGCTGGTGGAATCGGGCGTCGAGAGCACCGTCATCCTCGCCGAGGAGGAGACACCGCTGCTGGTCGCAGGTGATGATCTTGAGCTGATCGAGTTGGTTAAGGGTACGCCGCAGGGCGGCGAGTTCGGCGATGGCGGGTTCCACGATACGGCGGTATTCAGTCACTTCGTCGAACAGCACACCCTCGGAATGCACGGCTTCGATGATGGCTTTGCGCAGCGGCTCCATATCCGGCACCCTGACGTAGGTGCCGTCGCCGTGGCGGCTTTCGAGGAGCCCTTTTTCCGCTAGTGTGCGGATGGCTTCGCGGACACTGCTACGGGAAACGCCGAAGGACTCGGCGAGTGAGCGCTCCGGGGGGAGCCTATCGCCGTCGTGGAAGTGCCCGTCGGCCATGAACTGCCGGAGGCGCTCCGAGAGCTTCTGGTAACTCCGGAGGGGGCGTGCGGTGGTTGTGGCGGCTCCGGTCTTGACCATGAGGCATTCCTTTTAAAATAAATTGGTAAGTCCAATATGTCTGTTTGTATTTTTCTTGTCAACCATTTTTGCACCAATCGTAACCACTTTTTGATTCTTTTATAATATAAGAAAAACAATATACTTTGTTTTATAGTTACCTAAAATCTGTAAGGAAGTATCCAAATAAAGTTCCCACTTTTCGTCTCCGTAAGATATGGATGGTCTTACAATGGTATGTCAAATAAGACCATTTGGCAGATTAATCGTCATTTTTTTGATGTGTTTTTGAGTATAATCCATAAGATACATATGCTTAAAAAGCTGGTGGTGTTTCCAAATTGGTATGATTTTACGGGGGAGGAAGTGGGCGGAATGGGAATTGGGTGCATTCTCTTGTCTCCCGTACGGCGTTACAGAGCGTTCTTATTCTGTAGAGTCCAGGTATGGCACGCAATTGGTTCGGCCTGTGTTTCCACAACTCCCTGTATAAAGAAGGCAGTAAGCCTGTGGAAACACGTAGGGGTGGTTGCGTTGTCCCAGTTTCGGAAGACGCCGCACGCCTAAGTGAAAGGTCAGAGTGGCCCTAAAGAAATGGATACTGTGGGGGGAACGCCGTTGGAGGCTTCATCAGGTGCGGACAGGGCGATTCACTGGAGTCGGTTCTGGTGATGCTTGGGGGATGATGTCTGCAAGAGACTGCGTGGTCACGAGAGGACGGTGGACGTTCTCGAAGCCGTGCCTAGACAGGGAACCGAAAAAGGCATTCATACAGTTGATTGTTTCGATCCTAGCCGTGAAGTAGAGATGGAAGATCGCCTTCTGGATCCGGATGGCATTCTTTTTAATCTTGTTCCGATCCTCGTCCATGAGCACGATGATGCTAGACAGTGTAGTCACGAGATTGTGTAGAATCCAATTTTATGTCGTGTTGCTCTATACAGAGGTGAAATATGACAACCTGCCTGGCTTCGGCGGATGGGGCAATCACATCGGCGTCTTATCCGTCGGCGAGACAAGGGCATTTGGGAAAAATTCCTCGAAATTTTGATTGATGAACCTGATTACGAGTAGCTGATGATTGACGCAAGCCATTGTAAGGTCCATCCACATGCGGCGGGAGCACGAGGCGGCAATCAGGATATGGGCTGCACAAAATGGGGTTCAACATAAAACTGCATTTGACCGTGATCCGCATGGTATGCCGCTCAGGGCAATTGCTGCACAAGGTGCTGACTGCAAAAGGAAGCTGCTCTGATTGATGGTTTTGCAGCGCAATGCCTGTTGGCGGACCAGGGAAATGATTCCAATGCAATTCCGGATCAGGCACAAGGATAAGGGATGACGGCGGTTATTTCGCCTAAAAAGAATCGTAGAAAGCAACGGGCATACGACAAGGAACTCTATAAGGCGCACTGCTTGGTGGAAAATATTGAAACAATGGCGTGACATTGCAACGCGATATGCAAAAATATAGCCTTGTTTCTGGCGGCAGTACACATTAGATGTATTTTCTTTTGGGCATCTAGCGATTGTCCAGGGCGGGTTTATCGAAACTTTGGAAGTTTTTTTCTGGCGCACAAGCGGAGCCTTTTCAAACTGGCGGGTGTAGAGCCTGTTCGAGAACTTAGGAGGATAGACGTTGAGCCAACGGCTATCGGTACGCTTTATAGATCTTGACTGTAGTGAGCAGTTTTTCGATTGGGGGCAGTTGCCCTGCGCGTCTATCGTCGGATGAGATGCGTAGAGCAATCTGCCGATTGCGGGGCATGGCCTAGGTCGCGGTTTGGGGTCATGCCAGCCACAGTTGCTCGAACTTATATGACACGACTGGGCGGTGTAGTACGCAGGGTGCGTGTATCGTCACATTCGTTTGAGACAAAGATGAAAATCCCTCTTCCCTTGTACCCTCTGGGTAGTAGGAGCTGACGAGGAGAATCCAGTGCGGCGGGAGGATTGGAGAGGGGAAATCGCTGCTGGGAGCGGAAGGGGGAAAGAGGATATCTTGATCCCTTATATAAGGCAAAAAAGTTTCGTGTGTTTCCTGTGAGCCTTCACTCTCGGAAGCGGTATCGAAAATCTGTGTTTCATAGGTGGGAATGACGGCTTCCTGAGTAAGACACGTAGGCGGAGAGGGTAGGAGGTAATAAATGTTCCTACCTGTTTTTTTGTCCTTTTTGACGGCGATGTACTCTGCCTTGACGAGTTCCACAGTATAGTTTTGAACGCGTACGCGTAGAAGATTTGCAAAGAAGCGCCAGCGTGGTCTGGTATGGATAGCAGTGATCCTTTCCCTGCGGTATTCAACATTCAGAGAGTATTAACTAAATAATGTTTTAATGTGTTCCAGTGTCCGATTCACATAGAACTTGGCAAAAAGTGCCATAGTTAAATCAACCATATGCAGACTCCGTGAAATAGCTACTGTTTTTCGTCGAAACTTGGCAAAACAGTGACACTGACGATAAATGTTCCTTTTATCCGTACAGTAAAAACAAATTTTCCACTTCCTCAAACGCTCCATCACTCAGTGGAGAGTAGTCTGAGTACGCCCGCTACATTCTCAGTCGATGAGTTGACCGACATCACGACAACAGGCCTTCCAGATCCAAAGTTTGTTTTTTTGACTTGAGAAAATGCCATATTTCATCAAGTTCAACAATGACCGCTTTACTGGGCCCAGGCTTTTCATAAGTACTTTCCGCAACGTTTCGTACCCAACGTAAAACAGCGGGGGGTGAGACATGAAACAGCCGGGCAATAGCAGGCAGGGACAGTCCTATTGTGCAAAGCGTAACAGCCGGAGCTTTTTCATGTGCCGGGCGGCCTCTTGGGGGGTACGAGCAAATTGAAATCTACACTCGCTTGCAGCGATGCCTTTGTTTCTCCAGAACCTTTCCGTTCAGATATACCGTACCGGTATGACACTTGGGACAGGTGGGCTTTGCTTCCATGGCGTCCTCCTCTTGCGAGGATATACCATAGCTACATTATATTGCTAATACGCTCAATTTTTTATTGAAAAAATTGCTGTTTCAAATATTTCGTTCGATTTTTTGTAAATCTGGCAACAGATATATGTCTAAGGGTGTCATACTATCCAATCACAACACACTAATTTTATAGTTAAAACACCTAAAGATTCTTCAAGCACGGTGAACCACGGGAACAGTGCGCTGCTCTGGAAGCCCACGATGCGGTCGGAGCCGGGCTGCGCCTACTTGTCGGCGGAGCAGAGCTCTTCACCGTCGAGGAGGATTTCCCCGTTGCTGATGCTGTGGAAGCCCGCTATGGCGTTGAGGAGGGTTGTTTTGCCGCACCCCGAAGGGCCGACGACCACGCAGAACTCGCCGGGGGCGATGTCCATGGTGTAGCGGTCCACGGCAAGGACTTTGGTGCTGTATGTATTATATATTTTACTGAAATTATTTATATGTGTACACATGGGCATTTCGGCGCTGTTCATCGTACTTCCTCCCTTACCTTCCACTGCATGAGGCGGTTGCCTATCATACGGATGGGCAAGTTGCTCAACGAGCCGATGGCGCCGAGCGTAATCATGGCGATAATGATCACGGGGGATTGTATCAGCGCCAGGTACCAGAAAAGCACGAAGGCCACCAGGCCGAGCGCGTTCAGGTACGGGGTCGGATTCTTCAGCTAGAGTTTCGTATTCGTCAGTGTCACTTCCTAGGTGCTTGGGCCCTTGGTCGTCTGGCGTTGCATGATGGCTTGGCTCATGTGTTTCCCCTTTGGTGTGGGGTTCAGCTTTGGGAAAAGCCCGTTTGAGGCGCAGGGGCCGAGACGCGCCCCTTAGGGGAGGGCCCGTCGCACACGGTTTTCGTTGCGGTTCCGCCCCGGCGGGGAACGGAACTGCTGGGACCGGTTAGTTCTTGAAGGGGGAGTCGGCCAACTTGTCGCCCTTGATTACGCCGAGGGCGGCGACCATCTTGATTTCCGCCTGCTTCGGCTTGGAGCAGAGGATGGTGGCGGGCATGACGCTCATGTAGCCGACCAGCGCCTTGTTCGCCAGCATGTTGTTGGCGACGACGGTGCCTTGCAGGGCGGGCTGGAATTCGATTTCCGTACCGGCGGGGGTGTACTTCTTCCAGAGCCCCAGTTCGGCGTTGACGATGGCCTGATAGGAGATGGTGTCGTAGGGCTGGAAGCCGACGACGAACTTTTCCGCCGCGGCGGGGGAGGCGAGCAGGCCGAGGGAGAGCGCGAGCGTTCCGAGGAGAGACGTTATCTTCATGGCTGTTTCCTGTCGCAATGTGTCGCAGTGTGGATGCGGGGCATCCGGGACGTACCGGGCCCTTCCGCCAGGAGGCCAGATGAGGCGAGGGCGAAGGCCAAGGGACGGAGGCTTTGCGGGAAAGCCCGTCGGGAGGAGCGGTACATCCGAACCGGAATCGACATAGGAAAGCAAGGCGCGTGGAGGGAACGGCCCCCAAGAGGAGACGAAAGGCCGTTCCCGATCCGCTAGGCGGACGCGGGGGAAAGGCGACGAGGCCGCGCCATGAGGGGAGAAGGGCCGAGACGGCTTCACTGAGCCGGACAGGACGTTCCGGCTGAAGCATGGGGGAAAGTCCGCTCAGGGCAAAGGGCGGCTGTGAACCGCGAGCCTTTTTATGGAGCGATTTCTCGGCAGGCGCGGGGAGCTCGCCCGGCGGGTCTTTGAGCACAGCGGGCAGCCGGATGTCCTGCAACCCGGCGGAGGGGGCCATTTCCGCATGGGGGGCGGAACGTACATCCAGTTCCTTTTCCGCTGCCGCAAACAACACCCCGCCCGCCGCGAACAGGAGCAACGCGGCGACCTGCACGAACACCGTGCGGAAAAGCGAGAGTCTTTCGGAAGCGTATCGCATACCTCATTCCCTTGTTCAGAAGACGCCTGAACGGTTGGGCTGTATGGGGACTATGGATGCCTGTGTCTCAAAGGACCTTGTTCTTATGGGAACAAAAGAACACGTTTCCCAAGAGAGTGTCAATGCTTTCGGCAGGCATATACAGAGGTTGTGAGCTTCAATACGCTCATTCTGAGAGGTATAAAATCAGTCACTCCGTTTCATCATAAGAGGTATGACAGTATGGATCATCAAACAAATCATATAAATGGAATGAGGTGTCTTTTTATATACATTCGACAATAATCATTGATAAAGTGAAAATTTTTTTGAAACGCCGTGCGGACTCCATGAAAAGGAAGGCGGATATTTTATATCCTGCTGGTGGTTATGGAAAAATATTTTTGTGAATAAAAGATCGAATGGCGTCCCATATCCGTTTTTCCTGATTTAGCCCGTTTAGGTATATGAAAAATACGGCTTTTGGTACCCGTAAGGCGCAACAAGATGGATTGATGACAGAAAATGAAAGTGATTTGAAGAAAAAGGGGCATCGGAGGGAGCATTGCCTGTGCTGTGTTTTCCGAAGGCTGTGTCATAGAAAATGGTTGATGCTTTTTCCTTAAAGCTCCAAAGGGATAACCGGCAAAATGCCTTAGCCGTGGTTCCCGCCAAGGGGAAAACCGGAGAAAAAGGCTGTATTTTCACCACACTGTGGGATGAAACAACCGCATACCATGACGGAGCCTTTTGAAATTATTGAAAACAATCTTTTGTGACTTGGAAAAAATAATTAAATAATTTCAATATATTATATATAATTAACGATACAACCTAGGGCACAGCCTTGTTCAAAAACTCTTTTTGCGAGCATCTCCGTATTTTCATTGGATTAAGGCGGAATAAAGAATAGAGGCTTCCTTTTTATTGAGCGCTTCCTCATCAATAATATGCAAAGCAACAAATGGCGCCACTGACATGCCGTACGGAACGGATATGCCCGTTACGTATTGCCAAAGGCAAGAAGCCATGCTTTTGCGGGCAGCATTTTAGCCGTATCGCCTGAAATCCCCTCTTGTTCGCGAAAAAGAAGCCTTGCTCCGCTTCACAGCACGTTTCTCATTGCCGTCTATGCCGCCGGGCACTACCCTGTGCGTAACCCTCCGAATGGCATGTCTTTTATTTTTGCGAGGAGGGTTGGACAACGCCTTTTTCATCATTCCTTGCAAGGAGTTTCTTATGCCCGCAGCATCTTCCCGTTCGCCGCATCTGACGCAGGCGACAAAAGCATTTGTCGACGCCATCATCGCCGAAAACACCCCTCCCTTGTACACCCTTCCGCCCCAAGCCGCCCGGAGGATTCTGGCGGACGCACAGGCCAAACCGATCAGGAAGCTCGCTATGGACATGCATGACGAAGACTTGCCCGTGGGCCCAACAGGCGAGGTTCCGACGCGGTTCATCCGGCCCGAAGGGGCTGGCGGAAAGCTGCCGATAGTCTTTTATTTCCACGGAGGAGGCTGGATTCTGGGGGACAAGGACACGCATGATCGGCTGGTGCGCGAGCTTTCCAAGGGAGCCAGGGCCGCCGTGGTCTATCCGAACTATACGCCGTCGCCTGAGGCCCAATATCCCGTACCGCTCGAACAGGCTTATGCCGCCATGCTCCATGTTGTTGAACATGCCGACGCCTACGGCTTGGATCCGGGCCGTATCGCCGTGGCGGGGGACAGCGTGGGCGGCAACATGGCCACGGTGATGGCGCTGCTCGCCAAAGAAAGGAAAGGGCCGGAGATTGCGTTTCAGCTTCTGCTTTATCCGGTAACGGACGCCAACTTTGATACGGAATCGTACCATGATTTTGCCGACGGCCCTTGGCTGACCCGCGAAGCCATGAAGTGGTTCTGGGATGCCTATGCGCCGGATGCGCGCCGCCGCAGCGAGATCACCGCCTGCCCGCTGAGGGCCACGCCGGAACAGCTCGCCGGGCTTCCCCCGGCTATGATCATCACGGCGGAAAACGACGTGCTGCGCGATGAAGGCGAAGCCTACGCCCGCAGGCTGATCGAGGCCGGCGTGCATGTGGCCTGCGTGCGTTACAACAACACGCATCATGATTTCATGATGTTGAACGCCCTTGCAGAGACGGCGCCGACACGCGCTGCCGTGGCTCAGGCCGCCGCCGCACTCAAGAAGATGCTGCACTGACCCATTCAACAGTCATATCCCCGGCCGGATCCCTCGTCCGCGGAATGGGGCGCCCGCAGCGGAAATGTTGCAGGCGCCTTTCCGCGTATGCCGTCCTTCTCTGGACAGGCATTCCGTTCATAGCTATTTTAAGGGCGGTTATTGCTTCTTCTTTTCCGGGCACTCTCGGACGGAAGAAAGGTCTGATGAGGAGCCGCTTTTATGGTTGAACAAGACGAACTTTTGGAAATGCTTCCCTGTTCCCACTGCAAAAACGAAAAACCCCGTTTGGTTTCGTGCAGGCCCGAAGGCCGGATAGCGGATTTGTGGCGTGTGGAATGCCCCTGCGAAAAGGCCCCGACCCAGTGGTCGGTGTCCAAGACCGCGGCTGTCCGCCTGTGGAACAGGTATATGACCAATATGAAGGAATAGCTTGCCGTTTTCGGATTACAGCGCCTCGGCAGGCTGGTTCGCGGGGAAGGTTCCCCACGAATCCGTACCGGCTATGCGAGGCTTTTATGGCAAGGCTGTGCCGGAGAAAAGGGCTGATGTTTTTTTCCTTGAAACTCCAAAGGAATCACCAGCAAAATACCTTGGCCATAAATTCCGCCAAAGGGAAAACTGGAAGAAAAACCTGTATTTTCATCGTGTTGTGAAGTTGCAGCAACCACATAGTACGAACAGAGCCTATGGCAAAAGATTGATATTCTATTTGGCTGTGTTATAGAAAACGGTTGATGCTTTTTTCCTTGAAGTTCCACAGGGATAACCGGAAAAGTGCCTTAGCCGTGGATCCCGCCAAGGGGAAAACCGGATAAAAAGGCTGTATTTTTCACCGTATTGCGGAGATAAAACAACCACAACTATAACAGAGCCTTCTATTTCATGCAATTCAAGGCAGATTTTGAGGGGGGCTTTTCATCGGCGGGCCCGCCAGCAAATCCCTTTGAAAAAGGCAATGAAGTCAATCGGCGTAACATTGCATCAATCAAATGCTATGACAGGGTATTATGCAAGGCTGTGCCGGAGAAAATGGCTGATGCTTTTTTCTTTGAAATTCCAAAGGACTAATCGGTAAAATGCCTTGGCCATAGGTTCCGCCAAGGGGAAAACCGGAAAAAGCTGTATGTTGACAGTGCTGTTGAGATGAAACGAGCACATGCTATGACAGAGCCTTATGCAAAAATCCCTCGTGACGGGAACGCCACGAGGGATTTTGTTTTTGGGGCTTTCCGCACGGCATCATAGTACATGCCGCATGGTCGCCCCGTCCCCTAACCGCTTTGGAGGGAAGGAAGGAACCGGCCCTTTAGGCGGGCTCCTTCTTCGGCTTTCTCTTTATTCCTGTACGATTTCCTTCACTTCATCGCCATAGGGGTCACGTACGGTCTTGGTTTCCTTCAGCAGGACTGACCAACGGCGCAGCGTGCCGATGATGACGAAGCCCATCATGATCATGACCAGCACGCTCAGCGAGGCGAGCAGGTACTTCTGGGTGGGGATGTACTGGTACAGGATCAGCCAGATGCCCGCCCAGAAGGTGATGATGGTCATGAAGATGCCGGGGGCGGCGGTGATCCACGCATACTTGGTTTTGTTCATGCGCAGCAGCATGGTCGTGCCGATGAGCAGCGTGACCGAGGCAAGGAGCTGGTTGCTGATGCCGAACAGGGGCCAGATGCTGGAAATGTCGCCGGTGTAGACAAGGTAGCCCCACGCGCCCGTGAACAGGAAGCTGGTCACGAAAATGCCGGGCCACCAGTTCTTGTCGCCGAACTTGGGGATGACCTTGCCGATCATTTCCTGAAGGAAGAAACGGCCGACGCGGGTGCCGGCGTCCACGGCGGTGAGGATGAATACCGCTTCAAACATGATGGCGAAGTGGTACCAGTAGCTCATGAGGTGGGACATCCACGGGATCTGGCCGAAGATGTGGGCCATGCCCACGGCGAGGGACACGGAACCGCCGGGGCGGTGCATCAGGTTTTCGGCCACTTCCTTTTCCAGCGTGGGCAGGTCGACGACGGACATGCCGAGCGCCGCGAACTTGTCGGCCGGGGCGTTGATGGCGAAGTAGTCGGCGGGCACGAGCACGCAGGCGGCGATCAGGGCCATGATCGCCACGAAGCCTTCAACAAGCATGGCGCCGTAACCGACGAACAGCACGTCGCGTTCCTTGCCGATCATCTTGGGCGTGGTGCCCGTGCCGATGGTGGCGTGGAAGCCGGAGAGCGCGCCGCAGGCGATGGTGATGAAGATGAACGGGATCACCGGGCCGCCGACGATGGGGCCGCCGCCCTTGGTGAATTCGGTGAACGCAGGCATGTTGAAGTCGGGCATGACGAACATGATGCCGAGGGCCAGCGCGCCGATGGTGCCGATCTTCAGGAAGGTGGACAGGTAGTCGCGCGGCAGGAGCAGCATCCACACGGGCAGCACCGACGCGGCGAAGCCGTACACCGGGATCAGGATGGACATGGGCTTCTTGTCGATGTCGAGCCAGCCGAAGGTTTCAGGATGGGCGGCGACATAGGGCCCGGTCAGGATGCACAGGGCAAGCAGAACCACACCGATGATGGACGCGCCGAGCACATCGCCCTTGCGCCAGATCTGCATGTACAGGCCCATGATGATGGCGATCGGGATGGTCGCGGCCACGGTGTAGGTGGACCACAGGCTGTTGTGCATGGCGTTGACCACGGCGATGGACAGGCCTGCCAGCGTCAGCAGGAGGATGGCGAGCACGGCCCACGCCGCTATGGATCCCGTCGTCTTGTCGATTTCCTGCGAGGCGATGTAGGCGAGGCTCTGACCCCGGTGCCGCACCGAGGCGAACAGCACGACCATATCGTGCACGCCGCCCGCAAGCACGCAGCCGATGAGAATCCAGAGCAGGCCGGGCATGTAGCCGAACTGGGCGGCCAGCACGGGCCCAAGCAGGGGGCCGGCGGCGGCGATGGCGGCGAAATGGTGCCCGAAGAGCACGTATTTGTTGGTATCCACATAGTCGTGGCCGTCGGCGTATTTGACGGCCGGCGTCACACGGGCGTCATTCAGGTTCAGCACCTTGTTTGCAATGAACAGGCCGTAAAAACGATACCCTATCGCAAAAATACACAAGGCTGCAAAAACCACCGTAAGAGCGTTCATACGAAACCTCTGTTGGTGAAGGTGGCACATATGGCGATCGGGCTTCCGCCGCGATCGTATCCTCTAACCCCTCGCGCGTGCCTTCCGGCACCGTTCAAGGGGCAATCCTCATATATGAATTCAAGGGAAACGGTTATCCCCTGTTGCATCCGTCAGGATGCCTTGCGCGGGCCGCTTGCCCGCGTCAATGGGCTGAAGTTGTTGTAGGAAAAGCTCCTTCATCGCTATCCGTGCCCTAAAACTGTTTGTTGGAACAAACAGTTGAGGAGGGCGCACTTATGCGGCGTGGCGTCGGACGCACTGGCAGTATGATCCACGGGGCCGACTGCTGCTTCACCGGGCCTGATACCTTTCTTGAGGCACAGGAGACAGGAACGCCTTTTCAAAGGAGCCCGTTTGTCAGCAGGGAACGGAGGGACGAGTAGCCGGAAGGCGTCGCGCCGCGGTCAGACGCTCAGGGGAGGAGGCAGGGCGAAAGAGACGGGGCCGTCCCATCCCGTATAGGGGAGGAAAGCCTTCTCATGGTCAGCGCGAATCCGTTCGGCAAAGGTGGGGGTGGGCGAAGCCGCCGTAAATGTCTGGAGGCCACGGTGGCGCGCCAGAAGGTTGCGCGGTGTGGGCTGGTTCGGGCGCGGCGGGCTCTTGACCTCCTGCATTTCCTCGTGGCGGAACAAGAAACGCGTTTCGGACAGCTCGATGGACTCCCACGGCAGCAATGACGTGGGGCGCAGCAACCCCTCGTTGGGGAGGTTGTCGATGATGGGCACGGGGTGGGTATTGGACGTAAGCATCCCGCCAAAGAACAGGATAACACTCATCAGACCCATGAGCAGCATATGCCATGTGGGTGAGAGGCTGTTTCTTTGGTTGGCGTACATATCTCGTATCCCGTGTCCTTGTGGCTGTTCAGCTTTGTACCGTTTGGCGCAACCGATAATCTCATTAGGAATGATTGTCAATGAGATGTTGGGCCGCCGTTCTCACGGGAAGAAGGTACGTTCTCATCGAATCATACAGAATGCGGTTCGCTTACAGACGGATTCCCAAGGAAACGCTTTCTGATATGTTGAAAACAGAAAATTTTTATCATTTGGTATGTTGAAAGGCTGCGAAAACGATGCGTTGGATAGTATTTTATTGCAAAACCATCGGATTTTCCTAATAAAAATAAAGAAGGACGGCTGTTCCGCAGGAACGGGATGATGCTTTACTCCTTGAAATTCCAAGGTAATAAACGATAAAGTGCCACAATTGTGGAGCCCATCAACGGAAAATTAGAGAAAAATCCTGTATTTTTACCATACTGTGGATATGAAGCGGCCACATCCCATGACAGGGCCAAAAGAATAAACATATCCGCAGTAGGTCTGTATTTTTTGGCTCTGTTATAGCTTGTGGTTGTTTCATCTCCACCGTGTGGTGAAAATACAGCCTTTTTCTCCGGTTTTCCCCTTGGCGGGATCCACGGCTAAGGCATTTTGCCGGTTATCCCTGTGGACCTTCAAGGAAAAAAGCATCAACCATTTTCTCTAACACAGCCTATTTTTTATGCGGAACAATAGGTGCCGATTCACAGAAGGATATTTGTTGACTGTGTTAAAGTTTCCGGCTGATACGGCAATCAGAGGTCGTTCATATGCCCCTGTTTCAGCGGAACATTCGTTGCGGAACATTCGCTGCCGTGGAGACGGCCGCACTTCCAGCGCGGTGAAAGGCACCCTCCGACAACGGCTGACGGCGCTTCGTTCGTACGGCTTCGCCGCTCTCGACCGTGCTTCGCGAGGCATTTGGCCGCTCCTCGCCCCTTCATGCCGCATTGCCATGCGGCGGGGGACGTCCTCAAAGCTCGCTGACGCTCGCGCCTCCGGCGGTTAATGGAGCGTACTTATTTATCAACCGTAAACTTAAACAGAGTCTATTTGTTTGTTAGGATACGGCGGCAGTATTGCGTAGAATATGGTATGTCGACATTTTTATAGGGTATACATTCCATACACAAATAATGTATTTCTATTATAGAATGCGTATCATCCCATTTTTTAAGGGATCTGGTATGGTATGTGGTTGTTTCATATCCACAGTACGGTGAAAATATGGCCTTTTTTCCAGTTTTTCCCTTGGCGGGAGCCACGGCTGGGGCATTTTTCCGGTCATTCCTTTGGAGTTTCAAGGAAAAAAAGCATCAATTACTTTCTATAACGCAGCCTTTTTAAAATGGGAAAATACCCGTCATGATTTTTCCCATGCACTTTGATGCGTCTGTGTGGCATAACATCTTACTTTATAAGAACAGATAGTTATTGAGTTAGCATAGTGATTTGATTCGGGCCGTTTCCATGCCTCTGCATCTAAGGCTATTGTCCGTAACGGTTTTCCGGGCAACACGTTCTTGGAAAGACACGTTGCAAGAGAGGGGGGCCGTATGCGGACGGTATCCGCAAGATGGTTGTACGGCTGCTGCGTCACGCCGCAGCGGAATATTTGGGCTCTGTCACGGTACATGGCTGTTTTGTTTCGGCAATACACTGAAAATATATGCTTTTTATCCAAAATTTCCGCAGGCGGCTCTGTAATTGGGGGATTCTATTGGTTATTTCTTTGGAACTTCAAGGAAATAAAGCATCAGCCGTTTTCTATGACACAGCCAATATTTTTCGTCTGGACTACTGGTTTTGGAATACGTAGAACAACAGAATAAGGAATCAATATCAGCGCGGAGCAGTCTGCTCGGATGAGTACGCCTATTCTTAGGAGAGGGATTGCCGCGTCGAGAAGACAGCGAAGGTAGAGAGCATGGAACACCTGTGCACAGCCGTGTTCACATTTCTGGAGGGTGCTAAGCCCTTTTTCCAGTACGGCAAACCCCTTCAGGATGCGTTGCCCTTTTTGGTTCAGGCGCTCGGCGGCATTGTGCCCTTGGATGCGCTGGCGATTGCCCGCACGGAAGGGAAAAAGGGCGTGTGCGAGACGGCGTGCTGGAGCGGGACGCCGCACCTGCCCGAAGAGCTGCTGTTCTGTGCCTTGGACGGAACGGACTTGACCAAAGCGCTTGAGGCTTCTTCAGAGGAGGTGCTTGCCGCATTGTTTCCGGGGGAAACGGCGGCGAGGCTCAACGCGTTGGTGCTGCCCATCGTTTGCGACGGCGGGCCGCTCGGCGTGCTGTTTGTCGGCAGGGATTCCGAGAAAGCGGGGTGGTCGGAACAGGAGCGGGATTTCTTGCGGCTCGTGTGCGCCATGATCGGGGTTTTCTTTGCGGGGCAGGCGCATTGCGAGCAGCAATCGTTCCACATCGGCGTCCTCAATGCGGCGATGGATCAGGTGAAAGTCGGCCTGTATGTCACCGATCCCCGCACGGACACCATCCTGTACATGAACAAGTTCATGAAGGACGGCTTCAATCTGGAACATCCCGAAGGGGATACCTGCTGGAAGGTGTTGCAGTCCGGAATGAACGGGCGCTGCCCGTTCTGCCCTGTGGACAGGCTCATGGCCGACGCGGGGCAGGATCAGGTTCTCCGCTGGGAGGAACGGAACACGCTGACGGGGCGGATCTATGACAACAGCGACAGCCTGATGCGCTGGACGGACGGTTCCCTCGTGCATTTGCAGCAGTCTGTGGATATTACGGATTCCCTCCGCCTGCATCAGGCGGCGAACTATGACGAGCTGACCGGGCTTTTGAACCGCAGGGCGGGGAAGGCCGCGCTTGCCGATGCGCTGGTGCGTCTCGACAAGGAAGAGGGTTCCTTGATTGTGGGCATGTTTGATTTGGACAGGCTCAAGGAAATCAACGACCTGTACGGTCATACGGAAGGTGACCGCGCACTGCGCACCATCGCGCAGGAGATGCGGCGGAGCTTGCACGCGCCGGACTTGTGCTTCCGGCTCAGCGGGGACGAGTTTGTCGTCGTGCTCCACAACACCAACCGCCACGCTGTGGACGGGCTGGTGGCGGGCGTGCTGGAACGGCTGGAGGCATGGAGGAAGCAGTTCCGCCTTCCCTATTCGCTGGAGTTCAGTTTCGGCTGCTTCAAGGTGATGCCGGGGTGTGGGATGACGGTGGCCGAGGTGCTCTCGAAAGCTGATGAAAGCATGTATGAGCAAAAGAAGCGCGCCCATATCCGCAGGGCGGAACGGCAGCTCCAGGAGAAGCAGGCGGGCGGGGAGATCCCTCCCGAAGCCCTCGAGTACGATTCGCTGCGCTTATACAACGCGCTGGCGAAAAGCACCGATTCCTATGTCTTTGTTTCCAACATGAAGACGGGGATATTCCGTTATTCGCCTTCTATGGTGGAAGAGTTCGACCTTCCGCAGTCCATTGTGGAAAATGCCGCCGCCGTTTGGGGGAGCAAGGTGCACCCGGACGACAAGGCCGCCTTTATGGAGGCCAATCAGGTCATCGCCGACGGGCGTTCCGATTTCCATTGCGTCGAATACCGGGCGAAAAACCGCAAGGGCGAGTGGATCTGGGTTCGCTGCCGGGGGTATTTGGAACGCGACGAGGACGGCGGGCCGGGCCTGTTCGCCGGGTTCATCACCAATCTGGGCCAGAAGAACAAAATCGATCATGTGACCGGGCTGTTCAACAAGCTGAAATTTGAAGAAGACATCGAGTTCATGCTGGAGAAGCGGCCCGAACACCCCCTGCACCTGCTCGTCCTTGGCCTGGACGGCTTCAAGCACGTCAACGAGTTGTACGGCAAGGGCTTCGGGGACGAGATCCTGCGCGTGATCGGCCAGCGGATTCAGGGGATGCTCCCGCTTTCGGCCTCCGTATATCGTCTGGACGGCGACGAGTTCGGGATCATGATGAGTGGGGAACGTTCTGAAATGACGGAGTTGTTCCGCTCCCTTTCGGAGAGTTTCCGCTCACAGCAGGAATACGACGGCAAGAAATATTATTGCACCATCTCGGCGGGCAGCGCGAGCTATCCCGAAGACGCCTCCTGCTATACGGACTTGTCCAAGTACGCCAGCCACTCGTTGAAGCACGCCAAAAAGCTCGGTAGGAATCAGATCGTTTTTTTCAGCCGCGCCATCCTCGAACAGGAAATGCGCTCTCTGGAGCTGGTGGAATTGCTGCGCGAAAGCATCGAACGGCAGTTTGAAGGGTTTGAGCTTGTCTATCAGCCGCAGATCGCGGCGGATACGCGGCGTGTGGTGGGCGCTGAGGCGCTGGCCCGCTGGAAGTGCGCCAAATACGGCCCCGTGTCGCCCGGCGAGTTTATCCCCCTGCTGGAGCAGAGCGGGCTCATCATTCCCTTCGGCAGGTGGGTGTTCCGCGAGGCCGCAGCGCAGTGCAAGGCATGGACGAAGCTGTGCCCCGATCTCAAAATCAGCGTCAACCTTTCATACTTGCAGGTGACTACGGACAACATGGTTCCGTTCATCAGCGACACGCTGAAACGGCTGGGCTTGTCTCCCGCAAACGTGATGGTTGAGTTTACGGAAAGCTGCATGATCCGCGAAAACACCCGCATCCGGGCCGTATTCGAGAGCATCCGCAGCCTTGGCATCCGTATCGCGATGGACGATTTCGGCACGGGTTATTCCTCGCTCGGCATGCTCAAGACTTCCCCTGCGGATGTGGTCAAGATCGACAGGACGTTTGTCCGCGACATTTTGACCAGCCAATTCGATGCCACATTCATCCATTTTGTGGTGGCGCTCTGCCATGACGTGAACATCAAAGTCTGTCTGGAGGGGGTCGAACGTGAGGAGGAATTTGACCGCGTACGCCCGATGGGGCTTGATTTCATACAGGGGTTCCTGTTTGGGAAGCCCGTGCCTCCCGACGCTTTTGAGCAAGGCTTTTTGATGGGCGGCGCCTCCGGCTGCCGGGGCAGGTAGGCGGCTGGGAAGGTTCCGAACCGAGGGGCGGCAACGCTCCGGCTGTCGGGATGGATGAGCCGCGGCCCCGGATACGGCGGCAGGGTGGGGCCACATGGGGGTTGCGGGCGTTTCGGAGAGGCTGTGCAGTCGGAAGCGGTTGATGCTTTATTGTTTGAAATGCCAAAGGAATAACCCAATAAAATGCCCCAATCATAGAGCCCATCAGTGGAAAAATGGATAAAGATATATAATTTCAGTAATTACTGAGATAAAACAAGCATATGCTCTGACAGGATCTTCGGAAAAAGCGGACGGGCGCGCCTGTGCCGTATTTTGGAAATGGGGCCCTCCGCTGTGCCTTCCCGTTGATTGAAACTCATCGGGCTTTCCGGTAGAGCAACGCCTGCGGAGGTCGTATGCTTTCTTTTGAAACGACGTGTGCGTTTTTTGTGGCATCGCTGCTGATGGCTATGACGCCGGGGCCGGACGTCATCATTGTGCTGACCCAGTCCTCGCTGTACGGGATGCGGGCGGGCGTGTTCACGACGCTTGGCCTTATGACCGGGCTGCTTGGGCATACGCTGGCCGTCGCGCTCGGCGTGGCCGTCCTGTTTCAGACCTCGGAGGCCGCGTTTACGGCGCTGAAGTTCCTCGGTGCGGCCTATCTGCTGTATCTTGCGTGGCAGTCCTTCCGATCCGGCGTGTTCCGGGCCTTCCTCACACAGTCCCTGTTCCCCGGATACGGCACGCTCTATCGGCGTGGGTTCCTCTCCAACATCACCAACCCAAAGGTGACGCTGTTCTGCCTTGCGGTGCTGCCGCAGTTCGTGGAGCCGGAACGCGGCCACCCGACGCTCCAGATCCTGTCGCTCGGCGGCCTGTACGAGCTGGCCTGCCTCATCGTCTTTACGGTCATTGCCGCGCTTGGGGGCAGGATGGCGGTATGGTTCAACCGTTCCGAACGGGCGCAGATGCTTATGAACCGCATTGTCGGGTGTATCTTTCTGGGGCTTGCGCTGATGTTGGCCTTTGCTTCACGGTAATGCCCGCAATATCCCGCACCACCTTGATCGGCGTTTATCCCCAATCCACTTCACGGGGATGCCCGCAATATCCCGCGTCAGGCGGGGCTTTTGCAAGGGCGGGCTTCACAGCGGGGCTTACCGGAAGGCTGTGCCATAGAAAATGGCTGATGTTTTTTTCCTTGAAGTTCCAAAGGGATGACCGGAAAAATGCCTCAGCTAGGGATTCCGCCAATGGAAAGCTGGGGAGAAAGGCCGTATTTTTACCGAGCTGTGGAGATGAAGCAACCACATACGATGACAGTGCCTACCGGAACCATCCTTTCCTCTTGAGGGCAATCCAGGGGAAGATGGCGGGCCAGGCCATGCCCGCCAACGTCGTATAATAGCCGTATCGCCACCTGTACTCCGCTTCTTTCCAACGGGCCGCATTCCGTATATGCTGACGGCGAAACCGGAAGGGCCCCGGCGGGGCGTTCCGGCATCAATCCAACAGTGAGGCAATATTATGATCACATTATCCGATTCTGTCCTCGACGATCTGCGGACGTTCCGGGGGCGTAACGCGGCTCGCACGATCCGCATCGAAAAAGGTTCCAGCGGCTGACACAGCACCAACTTTGAACTGGCTCTGGATGAGCCGGAAGAAGGCGACGTGACCGAGGATGTCGGGGAATTTCATTTTTGCATGGAAAAGGCGCTGATGGATCAGGTGGGCTCGGTGTTCATCGACTGTGATCCCACGGGCAGCTTCCGCATCTATACGGAAAGGCCCCTGTCCATCTTCACCACGCGCGGCGGGAGCTGTTCCCTGTAAAACCTTGCCCCGCATTTTTCCCCCCAAGAGAGGCGTCCGGTTTGCGTCCCTTCGGCGCGGGCATGTTTCTCAGTATGCGGCGCGTTAGCGCGTTCATATAATCATTTATCTTTTATTTCAACAAATTATAAAAGGAAAGTCGGACATGCCGTTCGGCTTTCCTTTTTTTGTGCGCGCCGCGCGGGGCTTCCGTGGGCCATGCCGGGCGGGGCTCCCGCCCAAAGGATTCGGCTATGCAGAAAATCCTCCGTATCGATCCGAAAGACAATCTGATCGTGGCCCTGCGCGATCTGGCCCAAGGCGACATCGTTGAAAACGACGGGCAACGCATCCAGTTGGTCACGGATGTCCCCGCCAAACACAAGTTCACCCGCGTCCCCGTGCCTGTGGGAGGCATCGTTATCCTGTACGGCGTGCCCGTGGGCAAGGCCGTCGCCCCGCTCCAGCCCGGAGAACGCATCACCGTGGACAACGTGGTTCACTACGCGGCGGAAGTCGATCTGAGCGATGCCGTCCCGTACATATGGAAGGCCCCGGACGTCTCCCGCTGGGCGGACCGCACGTTCGACGGCGTGATCCGCCCCGACGGGCGCGTGGGGACCGCCAACTATTGGCTCATCATCCCGCTGGTGTTCTGTGAGAACCGCAATGCCCTGAAGCTGCGCGACGCGCTGGAACGGACGCTTGGGTACGCGGGGGATCATCTGGCGGACTTCGCGCGGTCGCTGGTGGGCGGCACGGGCTGCGCGCCCGCTCCCCGGCCTTTCCCGCACATCGACGGCATCCGGGCCATCACCCATAACGGCGGGTGCGGCGGCACGGCTCAGGACGCGTGGGCGCTGTGCCGGGTGCTGGCCGCTTATGCGGATCACCCCAACGTGGCGGGGCTTACCGTATTCAGCCTTGGCTGCGAGAAGGCGCAGATCGGGCTGTTCCAGGAGGCGCTGCGGGAACGGAACCTTGGTTTCGACAAGCCCTGCATCCTGTTGCGGCAGCAGGACTGGGCCAGCGAAGCCAAGATGATGGAAGAGGCCGTCCGCAAGACGCTGGCGCATTTCAGGAACGCCGATCTGGCGGAGCGCCGCCCCGTGCCGCTCTCGCACCTCAAGCTTGGGGTGAAGTGCGGCGGTTCGGACGGCTTTTCCGGCATTTCGGCCAACCCTGTCATCGGGGAAGTTTCGGATCGCGTGGTGACGCTCGGCGGCGGGTCGGCGCTGGCGGAATTCCCCGAACTGTGCGGCGTGGAGGCCAACATGATTTCCCGCTGCATCCGCAAGGAAGACAAGGTTCGCTTCCTTGAGCTGATGCGCCGCTATGAGGCCGCCGCCAACGCTTGCGGGGCCTCCATCTCCGACAACCCCAGCCCCGGCAACATCCGCGACGGGCTGATCACCGATGCCATCAAATCGGCTGGCGCGGCGAAGAAGGGCGGCAAGGCCCCGATCAGCGCCGTGCTCGATTACGCGGAGCCCATGCCGGACGCCGGGCTGTCCCTCGTCTGTACGCCGGGCAACGATGTGGAAGCCGTGACCGGGCTCGTGGCTGCGGGCGTAAACGTGGTGCTGTTCTCCACCGGCTTGGGGACGCCTACCGGGAACCCCATCGTGCCCGTGATCAAGGTGGCGACCAATACGGCGGTGGCGGAACGGCTCAGCGACCTGATCGATTTCGACTGCGGCCCGATCATTGACGGGGAACCCATTACGGTTGCCGCCGACCGCCTGCTTGAAAAGGTGCTCGATACCGCTAGCGGGCGGTACTCCACCAAGGCCGATCGGCTTGGGCAGCATGATTTCCTGTTTTGGAAGCGTGATGTGTCGCTGTAGCGGGCGGAAAGGCTGGGGGGAAGAGATGCCTTCCGAAGGACGGCGCCTCCACACGGGCCCCCTGTCCGAAAAATCCCCCCTCTTCTTTGAGGCCGTTTGGGGGCCGTTGCCGTTGGCGGGGCCGCCGCATGGAGCGGCAGTAGCCCATACAAGGCTGTTTCGCCGGGGCCTGTGAAGGAGGAAGACGATGGATACGGTATGGCGCGTGGACGCGCATCAGCATTTCTGGCGGTTCGATCCGGCCTCATACGGCTGGATCGGCGGTGATATGGATGTCCTGAAACGGGACTTCCTGCCCGCCGAGCTGCGGTTTGAGTTGGACATCCGGCATATCGGCGGTTCGGTAGCGGTTCAGGCACGGGCTTCGGAGGCGGAAACGGACTTTTTGCTTGGGCTGGCGGCGTCGAATCCGTGGATTCTGGCGGTTGTGGGCTGGATCGATCTGCGGGCGGATGATCTGGAAGCCCGGCTTGAGGCGCGGGCCTCGTCCGCCGTGCTCAAGGGGTACCGCCATCAGGTGCAGGATGAGCCGTCCCCTTCGGCGTTTCTGGAAGATGGGCGGTTCAACCGCGGCGTGGAAACGCTCCAACGGGCGGGCAAGCTCTATGAGGTTTTGATCCGCGCGAAAGACCTGCCCGCCGCCATTGCCTTCTGCGGGAGGCACGATCTGGGGCCGCTCGTGTTGGATCACCTCGGCAAGCCGGACGTCCGGCATGAGGGCGCGGCGGAGTGGGCCAAATGCATTGCCCCGCTCGCGGCGCTGGAGCATGTGAGCTGCAAGCTGTCCGGGCTGATCACCGAAGCCCATTGGCACGGCTGGGACGAGCGGGATTTGCTCCCCTACCTTGACGCGGCTCTGGAATGTTTCGGGCCCTCCCGCCTGCTGTTCGGTTCGGACTGGCCCGTTTGCCTGCTGTCCGGAACGTACGATCAGGTGTGCGGGCTGGTTGGGAAGGCCACGGCGTCCCTCTCCGAGTCGGAGCGTGATGCCGTATGGGGCGGCAACGCCTGCCGCGTATACGGCGTCGGCAACCTCTAAACGCAGGAGCATGTCATGGATTTGCGGATAAAGGACAAAGTGTATCTCGTGACCGGCGGCGGTTCCGGCATTGGCGGCGGCATATCCGCTGCGCTGGCCCGTGAGGGCGCGATTCCGGTGATTCTGGGGCGCAGCCCGCTGCAAAAGGGGTTCCGGGCCGAAGTGCTGGTGCTCCAGCCGCTCATGCATTTCATCCAAACCGAATTGACCGACGGGCAGGCCTGCGCCGATGCCGTTCAGGAAGCCGTATCCATGTACGGGCGCATCGACGGCCTGATCAATTGCGCCGGGGGCAACGACAGCGTCAGCCTCGAAACCGGGGTGGAGGCGTTCCGGGTTTCGCTTGAGCGCAACCTCGTCCATTACTACACGATGGCGCACTACTGTATCGGGGAATTGAAAAAGAGCAAGGGGAGCATCCTCAACGTCAGCTCCAAGACCGCGCTCACGGGGCAGGGCGGAACCAGCGGCTACACCGCCGCCAAGGGGGCCATTTTGTCCCTGACGCGCGAATGGGCCGCATCCTATCTCAAGGACGGCATCCGGGTGAACGCCGTGGTCCCCGCCGAGGTCTGGACCCCGCTCTATGAACGGTGGGTGAATACATTCCCCCGCCCGGCGGAAAAGCTGGAAACCATCGTCCGCAACATCCCCTTGGGGCGCCGGATGACTACGGTGGAGGAACTGGCGGACATGGCGGTGTTCCTGCTTTCGCCGCTGTCGTCGCACACCACGGGCCAGTGGGTTGTGGTGGACGGCGGCTACACGCACCTTGACCGCACTTTGACGGCCCGCTGAGGGAGGTTCGCCGTGAGCCAGATAACCAGCCCGCAATACCGCAAGGCGTTTGTCCTCGTCACCACGCTGTTCTTCATGTGGGGCCTGTCCTACGGGCTCATCGACGTGCTGAACAAGCAGTTCCAGATGACGCTCAACGTGTCCAAGGCCCAGTCCGGGCTCATTCAGGCCGCGTATTTCGGGGCCTATTTCGTCGTGGCGATCCCCGCCGGGCTGTTCATGGAATGGAAAGGCTACAAGGCGGGCATCCTGTGCGGCCTGAGCCTGTACGCGATCGGGGCCCTGCTGTTTGTCCCGGCGGCGGGCGCCGCAAGCTTCGCGTTCTTCCTGTTCGCCCTGTTCGTCATCGCGCTTGGGCTCGGATGTCTGGAAACGGCGGCCAATTCCTATTCCTCGGCGCTGGGTTCCACGGAAACCGCCGAAACCCGCCTGAACCTCTCCCAGTCCTTCAACGGGCTTGGGCAGTTCACCGGGCCGCTGATCGGGGGCCTGCTGTTCTTCGGCGGCGACGGGGCCGGCGGCGGAGGCGGGCTTGATGCCGTCAGGATGACCTATGTGGGCATCGCCTGCGTGGTGATCCTGCTGGCCATTTTGTTCGCCAAGGCCCAACTGCCCGATTTGCGGAGCAGTGAGGAGGCGGATGAGGCCGCCATGACGAAACATTCCCTGCTGGCCCATAGGGAGTTCGTCGCCGGGGTGGCGGCGCAGTTCCTCTATGTGGCGGCGCAGGTCGGGATCGGGGCGTTCTTCATCAACCTGTACATCGAATGCTGGCCCGGCGGCACGGCGCAGCAAGGCGCGTTTTTCCTGTCCAGCGCCATGCTCTGCCTGTTGATAGGCCGTTTCGTGAGCACGGGCATCATGACCAAAATCGCGCCCGCAAAACTGCTTGCGGCGTACGGCTCCGTATGCGTGATCCTGACGGGGGTGGTGTTCATGGCCGTCGAATACGTGTCGGTCATCGCGCTCATCGCGGTGTTCTTCTTCATTTCCATCATGTTCCCGACCATTTTCGCGATGGGGACCAAGAACCTCGGAACCCGCAAGAAGCGCGGCGGCTCGTACATGATCATGGCCATCGTGGGCGGGGCGATCATGCCGTATTGCATGGGGCTGATCGCGGACTACACGCACACCGCGGCGGCGTTTGCCCTGCCGCTGTGCTGCTTCGCCTGCGTCGTCCTGTACGGTGCGGCGTATGGGCGGCTGGTAAAGGAATGACAGGGGGGAGGGGCCCCTTCCCCCGTTCCCAAGGCTTTCACCTGATGGGGGGCCGTCCGTTTTCGCGGACGCGCCGCGCCGTCTCAGGCATGGGGGGATCGCGCGGAAGCCCGCTCCCCATCAGCCGAAAGCTTTGGGGACACCCCTTTTCGTGCAACAGTACAGCCAAAGGAGCGGATCATGCCGGAAAGCAAGAAAAAATACACGGGGGCGTGGTGCCCTTCGATCACGCCGTTTGACGCGGACGGGAAGCTGGATCTTGCCGCGCTGGAAAAGCATTTCTCCCGGCTGTCGGAAGCCGGGACCGACGGCGTCCTGCTGATGGGGAGCATCGGGGAGTTCACGGCCCTGAGCATGGACGAGCGGGTCAGCCTGATCCATGCGGCGCGGACTATGACCCGCTTGCCGCTGATCGCCAACGTGTCCGGCACCTGCATGGAAGACATGACGCGCTTGGCGGACGCGGCCTATTCGGAAGGCTATGAGGCGGTCATGGCCTTGCCGCACTACTATTTCGCCCAGACCCCGCGCCAGCTTGAGGCGTATTTCGATATGTTGGGCGGGCGTTTCGAGGGCGAGTGGCTCATCTATAATTTCCCGGCGCGTACGGGGTGCGATGTGGATGCGGCCCTGATCGCCAGGCTTGCCGCCCGGTTCCCCCGGTTCATGGGGGTGAAGGATACGGTGGACTGCGCCTCGCATACGCGGGCCATCGTGCGGGCCGTGTCTGAGGTGCGCGAAGACTTTTCGGTGCTGTGCGGGTTCGACGAGTATTTCATCCCCAACCTGATGAACGGCGGGGACGGCGTGCTGTCCGGGCTGAACAATGTTGTTCCCGAATTGTTTGCGCAGGCGAAAACGGCGTTCCGCTCAGGGCAGTTCGAGGAACTGTGCGCGGCGCACAGGGAAATCGGGCGGCTCTCGTCCATTTATACGATAGGCGACGATTTCGTGGCGGCCATCAAGTCCGCCGTTGCCGCCAAGTTCGGCGGGCTGGAGCCCGTCTCACGGGGATACGGCGGCGCGCTCGACGAGGCGCAGCTTGGCGCGGTGAAGCGGCTGTTCGGGCTATAGGCTTTCGGCGTGGACTTTCATTATTCTGCTGTTGTTTGAAGCATGTTCTGCTTTATGTAAAGGCTGTGTCATAGAAAATGGCTGGTGCTTTTTTCCTTGAAACTCCAAAGGGATAACCGGAAAAATGCCTTGGCCGTGGATCCCGCCAAGGGGAAAACTGGAAAAAGGTTATATTTTTCACCGCACTGTGGAGATGAAACACCCCCATACTATAACAGGGCCTTATGTAAAGGCTGTGTTATAGTATGGGGCTGATGCTTTTTTCTTTGAAGTTCCAAAGGAATAACCGGCAAAAGGCCTCAGCTATGGATTCCGCCAAGGGAAAAAACGGAGAAAAAGGCCGTATTCTCACCGTGCTGTGGAGATGAAACAGTCACATATATGGCAGAGCCTATTTCAATAATTATTTTTTGCTTCCGTTGAAGCCGTGAATGCCTCGTTCGGCGCAGCCTGTGGACAACGGGCCGCGCCGAACGTATGTTCAGGGGCTGCGCCCGCGAAAGAACGCGGTTTTTTTTCCTGAATCATTCGGACTGGATCATGCTTACAGACATTCATACGCACGCTTTTCACCCGAAAATCGCCCGCCATGCGGTGGAACATCTTAACGAAGCCTATCAGCTCAATTGTGTGGGCGAAGGAACCATCGCCGATCTGCTGCTGCGGGAAAAGCGTTCCGGCATAGGCCGCTGTGTGGTGCTGTGCGCGGCCACCACGCCGGGGCAGGTCGTCCCGGCCAATGACTACGCCGTCACGCTCCAGCGCGAGCACCCCGAAGTGACGGCTTTCGGCACCCTGCACCCCGCTTACGAAGCGTGGGAGAGCCAACTGGAACGCCTGAAGGCGGCGGGCATACGCGGGATCAAGCTCCATCCCGATTTCCAGCATTTCTGGCTGAACGATCCCCGGCTTCTGCCCATGTTCGAGGCCGCGCAGGACGATTTTATCTTCCTGTTCCATATCGGGGACAACGTGCCGCCGGAAAAGAATCCCTCCTGCCCGTACAAGCTGGCGGCGCTGCTGGATCGTTTCCCGCGCCTCCGCTGCATCGCCGGGCATCTCGGCGGGTATCATCAGTGGGAGCACTCCCTCAAGGCGCTCGTGGGGCGCGACGTGTGGCTGGATACGTCAAGCTGCACCCCGTTCATCCAGCCTGAGCTCCTCAAGGCCATTCTCCGCAGGCATCCGCAGGATCGCATCTTGTTCGGCAGCGATTACCCGCTGTACGATCCGGGCGACGCCATGATGCAGCTTCAGGAAAAGGCGGGGCTCAGCGACGCGGAACTGGATCGCTATTGCAGCAATGCCGACGCCCTGCTCTGAAGCGTCTCATTTCCGGGGCCCCGTCATGGCATGTGATTGTTTTGTGTGGCTGTGTCCGAGAAAACGGTTGATGCTTTTTTCCTTGAAGTTCCAAAGGAATAACCGGCAAAACGCCTTGGCTATGGATTTCGCTCAAGGGGAAATTATGATAAAAAGCTGCATTTTCACAGTGTTATGGAGATGGAGTAGCCGTATGCTACGACAGAGCCTTTTGTGTTTACAGCATGCTGAAAAATACGGGCTTTTTCTCAGGCTTTTCGCTGATGGGCTTCACAGTTGGGATAGGGGTATCTCTTTGAAATTTCAATAAAATTCAACCGTTTCCTTGCACAGCCATTTCTGAAAGGGCAGCCGCACACAGGCGTGGATTTTTGGGAAAACGGTGTTTGTTACCAGAACGTCATCTTTGGGCTGTGCGGTATTTCAGAGGCAACCCGTTCCCGGAAGCAGCCGCCGCCGGATCAAAGGCGGCCTGCCTTCAAGACAAGGCGTTGTGGGAGTAAACGATTGATGCTTTCTTGAGGCCGTGTCCCAGAAAATGGTTGATGCTTTTTTCCTTGAAATTCCAAAGGAATAACCGGCAAAATGCCTTAGCCGGCGGTTCCGCGATTCCGCCAAGGGGAAAACCGGAGAAAAAGGCCGTATGTTCACTGTCCTGTGGAGATGAAACAACCACATGCCATGACAGAGCCTTTCTTGAAATCCTCAATAAAGGATCAATGAAAGGTTTCATTCATGCGGTTCGTCGGAGAAAAGGCGTATAGCCATTTGTAAGGCCACGATGCCGTATGAATGTACCGGACATATTCTATGGCAGGGGCAAAAGAAAAGGGGAAGCGCTTTCCGAAGAAAGGCTTCCCCTCTTTTTTCCGGCGTATCAGGCTTTCCCGAAGGGGCATTTGGGGAACGTGCAGACCTTGCATTCCATGCACAGGCCGCCGTTGCCGAGCTTGGCGAGATCGAGGCGGGTGATGGGCACCCCGGCGAGCATGCGGGGCAGGATGATGTCGAAAACGGTGGTCTTGAAGAACAGCGCGCACGCGGGCACGCCGATGATCTGCGCGCCGCCGATGCGCCCGATGAGGGTCATCGTCCCCGGCAGCGCGGGCACGCCGTAGAGGGTGTCCGTAAGCCCCGCCTCGGTGAGGCCCTTGCGGGTGAGGTCGTCGGGATCGACGGACATGCCCGCCGTGGTGACGATGAAGTCCGCCCCGGCCTCAAGCAGGCCGCGCACGCCCTGAACGATGAGATCCGCGTCGTCAGGGGCGAAGAGCGTCTTGACCACTTCGCAGTGGTGCTGCTGCGCCTTCTGGGTGATGATGGGCGCGAAACGATCCTCAATCAGCCCCTGAAACACTTCGGTCCCGGTTACGAGGATGCCGATTTTGGCCTTGCGCATGGGCACGACCTTGAACAACGGGCCGTCTTCCAAAACAGAAAGCGCCTTGAGGAATCCGGGGCGGGACAGGAACAGCGGGATGGCCCGGCTTCCTGCAAGCCGCGTCCCGGCGGTGAGCACGCTGTAGTTCTTGCGCGTACAGCACATCACGTCGGGCACGAGGTTGAAGCGCTCAAGGCGTTCCGTGTCCACCAGCAGCATCCCGTCGCGCGTGGCCCGGAAGTTGACCTTGCCTTCGCGCGGGGCGGCTTCCACTTCCACGCCGTCGCCGGGCATGAGCCGGGCGAAGCCGCGGGCGGCGTCGTCCTCATGCACCCAGCCTTCGGGGTGCGGCGTGTTTTCCTGAACGTAGACGCGGTTTTTGCCCATTTGCTGGAGGCGGCAGATGTCCCCTGCGGAAAGCTCCTGCCCGGCGACGAACGCGGCACCCTTTTCCTTGCCCGGTATGATCTGCGTCATGTCGTGCAGGGCGTGCTTACCGACCGCCTCTTCGACCGGGATCGGGACGGGGGCGGGCATACGGGGCTGCTGCGACAGGGCGAAGCCGGGGCCGTCCTCATACGGGGACTGCCCCTGGCAGGAGCGGCAGATCCCGCCGTAGGAGGCGGGGTAGTGGGAACCGCAGAGCGGGCAGCGGGTGATCGCGCCGAACGAGCGGCGCCCAAGCATGTCCTGACGGATGCGGACTTTGCGGAACGAGAGGATCGACTCGCCCGCTTCCTTGATCTGGGCTTGCAGCCGTTCGCTATCCTGTTCCTTCTTGGGGCGCTCCTTGAGGAACCAGCTGCGGATGGCGTCGTAGGGCTCCAGCTTGCCGTTGTCGAGCTCGACGCGGACGCCTTCCCCGGTCGCCTTGTCGTACAGGGTCAACGCGTAAATGCCGAAGGGCAGGACGCGAAGCCAGCCGTTGCCGACCGTGCACGGCGTAAGCATCTGCACGGCGTCGGGGAGGCAGTGGGCCGTTTCGCTGATGGCGTCGTACAGGACGCCTTCCGGTATGTGGCGCTTGGCAAGCTCCACCATGTAGCCGCCGATGATCAGGCCGGGAGCGGGATACCCGTGAAAGGCACGGGCCTCTTCCATGAATTCTTCATGCGTCCGGGAGCCGATGGACATGGACACCTCGCAGGGCTAGGGCGTTATTGCAGCAGCGGGCGTTCGGGAGCGTCCTGATTCATCAGGTTCTCCACGGTGATGCCCTGAGGAGGCGTGAACTGGAAGGTTCCGGCCTTGATGGACGCATCGGGCGTCAGCGAGGTCAGGGCCACTTCATTGGTGTTGCCGTAGAAGTCCAGAATCTGCGCCTTCTTGATCAACTTCGTGCCCTTGTCCACCCAGAGGAGCGCCTCCACAAGCTGCGGAGAAGGATCTTTGGGGTAGAGCCGGAGCACGGCCAGTCCGTTATCGTCCGGCTCGGCCTCGACGGTGAAATCCTTGTCGAGGCGGCTCTGGCCGGTGATGACCTGAATGATGGAGCGGGAGTCGTGAACCACTTCCGGCGAATATTGGTAGGCCAGCTCTTCGTCGGGCAGGTAGTCCCATACGTCCTTGTCCGTGATGACCAAAAGTTCCGCATGGGGGGCCTTGGTCTCCCAGCGGATGCGGAGCGGCTTCTGGAAGGCGAGGGTGCCTTGACGGGTTTCCTCGGAGCCGCTTTCCTGATGGACGAGGCGTTGGGTGAACTCAGCGGTAAAGGATTGCATCGCCTCATATTTTTTCTGCATCTCTCCCGTAATGGCGGGAGCCGCCGCGTGCGAAGCGCCCGCGCTGATCAGCAGCAGGGCCGCGGCACAGGCGAAAAAGGTCGGGAAACGCATGATGATCTCCTGAAAAAGGGTGTTTGGCACGGAATGCATCAACTGTCTTGCCGCAACGATCGGCAGGCAGGCCGCCGTGTTCCGGGAAGCCTGCCTCTTCGGGAAGTCCCCCCGTGCGCGCGTCCCCTTCCTGAAAAGGGCTGTCCGCCGCACGTTCTCCGCCGATGGGCACGGGCAGGAGGGCAGGCCGGGGGAAGGGCGTATGGAACTCGCCCCTCCCCATTGAAAAATCAATCCATCCGCACGGTTCTGGCTTTATTGGCGCGGGAAGCGGGCGGAAGGATGCCTTCCTCCTCCATGCGTTCGACGAACCGCGCGGCCTTGTTGAAGCCGATGCGGAAACGCCGCTGGAGCAGGGAAATGGACATGCGGCCTTGCTCCTGCACGAAGGCCACGGCCTCGGCGTACAGGGATTCCTCTTCCGAACTGCCCGGCCCGGAAGCGGGGGCCGAGGACGCCTTGGCGTTTTCCGCGAGGGACGTGCCCCATTCGGTGAAATCCACCTCGTATTGCGGCGCGCACTGGCGTCTCCAGTGATCGGCCACGGCCTGCACCTCGTCGTCGGTGACGAAAGGCCCGTGCAGGCGCTGGAGTTTGCCGCCGGTGGGCTTGAACAGCATGTCGCCCTTGCCGAGGAGCTGCTCGGCCCCGGCCGTATCGAGGATGGTGCGCGAGTCATACTTGTTGGCGACCTGAAACGAAATGCGGCACGGGAAGTTTGCCTTGATGAGGCCCGTCACCACGTCCACGCTCGGGCGCTGCGTCGCCACGATGAGGTGGATGCCGGCGGCACGGGCGAGCTGGGCAAGGCGCACGAGGCAGCCTTCCACATCCTTGCCCGCCGTGAGCATGAGATCCGCCAGTTCGTCAATGACGATGACGAGGTAGGGCATGGGCTTGAGATCGGCGTACTCCTGCGGCCTTTCGTCGCCGAATGAAGCCAGTTTCTTATTGTAGTCCTTGATGTTTTTGACCCCGAACTTGGCGAGGCAGTCGTAACGGCCGTCCATCTCGGCCACGGCCCATTCAAGCGCCGTCTTGGCGAGGGAGGTTTCCGTCACCACAGGATGCACAAGATGCGGCAGATTCGCATACATCGCCATTTCCACGCGCTTGGGGTCGATCATCATGAGCTTCACTTCATCCGGCGAGGCTTTGTAGAGGAAGCTCACCAACACGGAGTTGAGGCACACGCTTTTGCCCGATCCCGTCGTACCGGCGACGAGCACATGGGGCATGGTGGCGAGATCCCGGACGGCGGGGCGCCCTTCGATGTCCTTGCCGAGGGCCATCGTCAGCAGGGACGGCGCACTCTGGAAGGCTTCCGACTGGATCAGCTCACGGAAGTTGACGGTGGAGCGGTTCAGGTTGGGGATTTCCACGCCCACGGTGTCGCATCCCGGCACGGGGGCCTGAATGCGGATGGCTTCGGCCTTGAGGCTGCGGGCGAGGTCGTCGGTCAGGTTGGTGAACCGGCCCACGCGGACGCCCGGAGCGGGGCGGATTTCAAACAGGGTAATCACCGGGCCGGGCGTCACCCGAACCAGTTCGCCCTGAATATTGAATTCGGAGAGGCAGTTCATCAGGCTTGCGCTCTGCTGCTCCAGCACTTCCCTCGTGGGCAGGGAATCGCTCTGCTGCGGCTGTTGGAGCAGATCCAGCGAAGGCATGGGATAGGAGCGCTTGCGCAGGAGGGGTTTCGCTGCGGCGGGGGCCGTCCCCACGGGCGCGTCGATGCGGGGCTGCGCGGTTTGGGCCGGATCCTGAGACATTGCCTGAGGCGTTGGGGCCGCCTGTACGGGCGGCTGGGCGGGCGCGGACGGAGCCGCAGGCTGTGCGGCAGCCTGTACCGGCTGCGGCGCTTGCTGCCGTTGGGCAACGGGCTGCGCGGCATCCTGCTGGGGCGCGAACGCAAAGGTGTCCTGCGGCTGATCCGGGGCGTGGGAAGCCGCTTCCGCGTGGGGCTGCGCAGGCTGAGCCGTGGCTTGCTGCTCCGCCGCATACGGCTGTACGGAGTGAACCGGGGCTTGCGGTTCCGCCTGAGGCTGTGCGGGGGCGGGCGGCATTTCAGGGATGGTCAGGGCCAGCAGCGGGTTTTCCCCGGCGAGAAGATTGACGGGCTTGGCGGCGGCATCCGCAGGGGAGGGCAAGCGGATGTCCGTCTGCGGCGCGGATGTCCCCGTCCCCGCACGCGGTTCTTCCGGCTGGAACTCAAAGGTATCCTCGGACGGAGGCTCCCAGAGCTTGAGCGGTTCCCCTGCGCTTTTTTTCGGCGCGGCGGGCGTTTCCTCAGGCGCTAGGAGGAAGGGCGGATCCATGCTGAGCAGTTCCTCGCGCTTGGGCGCGGGCCTTCCCTCTTCATCATGGATCTCGAACAGCGGGATGACGCTGGAGGCCGTTTCTTCTTCGCTTTTCTTATCCTTTTGGGGCAACCCGATTTTGGGCAGGGCGACCTTGGGCATGGATACCTTGGAAAGGCGCTCCGGCAAGTCGTCGAGGGAGAGGGGCGTCCCGCTCAGCTGTTCCTTCAGCAGGGCCCATCCTTTGCGGATAAGCGCAAGCCACGCGATGCCGAAGGCCATCTCAAGGGAGATGAACAGCAGGAACAGCCAGATCAGGGAAGACCCCACCGGGCTGAACAGGGTGGTGAACTTGGTATAAAGGGTCATGCCGAGCATGCCGCCGCCCCGGACGTCGCCGATGCCGAGGTTCCAGGCCGCACCGAGGGAAATGAGGCAAGCCGCCAGAAGGGTAAAGCCGAACCAGCGCCACCACGGCATGGTGAACCATGTGGAGACGCAGCCCGCCCCCCACGCAAGGAAGACGAGAGGCCAGACAAGCGCGGCGAACCCGAAGATGTCGACCAGAAGCCCGCTGAGGTATGCGCCGAAGAGCCCGGCGTAATTTTTGACGATTGCAGGGTTGCTCACGGCATGGTTGATGCTGGGGTCATTCTGATCAAAGGACACTAGGCTCAAGAGCACCAGCAGCCCCCAGAAAATAAGAAAAAGCCCAAACAGTTCCCGGGCGATCTTGCGTCCGTCCGTAATGGCAACCTCCTCCGGCGCTCTCCGTTTTGTCTGCATGATAGGGATGGCGATCTGTTGAAGCGGGGATCATCCGGCCCGGAACCGGGGATCCGGGCCGGAAAAAGCACTATTCGCGGCCGAGATAGGCGTTGGTGCGGGTATCGACCTTGACGCGGTCGCCGATGTTCACGAAAATCGGAACCTGAATGACGACGCCGGTTTCGAGGGTGGCGGGCTTGGTCACGTTGCTCACCGTGTCGCCCTTGGCGCCGGGTTCGGTTTCGGTGACTTCAAGGACGAGGGAGGCCGGGATTTCGATGTCCAGCGGCTTTTCGTTGTAGAGAAGCACGCGGCATTCCTGCCCGTCCTTGAGGTAGTTGGCCTTGCCGTCGGTGGCTTCGGCATCCATGTGCATCTGATCGTAGGTGGTCATGTCCATGAAAACGAGCTGGTCGCCTTCGTGATACAGGAACTGCATGTCGCGGGATTCGAGGTTCGGGCGATCGACCTTTTCGCCGGAACGGAAGGTGTTGTCCAGCACGCGGCCATTGAGGATGTTACGCAGCTTGGTACGTACCATAGCTCCGCCTTTGCCGGGCTTGAAGTGTTGGAATTCGATGATTTCGAAGGGAGTCCCGTCGATTTCGATTTTAAGCCCCTTGCGGAAATCCGTGGTGGAATACATGCTGCCTCCAAAAACAGTGCTGAATATCAAATACTTACCAAGGGAGTGCTCTGCGCCCCCCGCTTGTTCCTTATCCGGGGCAATCGGACGGCTGCCGCGATTGCTTTTCACGCTGCGGCAGGATAGCCTTGCCACTGCAACTTGATATTGTCGAACATCAGGCCGCGCTTGTCAACATACACCGGAGGTTCCCGCATGATGAAAGAGACTCCCCCCACGCTGACCCTTGAGGCGACGACGTTCAATAAGCCGCAGCTTCAGGAGCAGCTTTCCGTGCTTGAGCAGCGTCAGGAAGCGCAGATTGCGCTTGCCGGGCGTTCCAATGTGGGGAAGTCGTCCCTCGTCAACGCCCTCGCCCGCCGCAAGCAGCTTGCCAAAATCAGCGCGACGCCGGGCAAGACGCGTTCCATCAATTTCTACAGGGTCGACCCCGACGGCTTTTCTCTGGTCGATCTTCCGGGCTACGGCTATGCGAAGTGTTCGCAGGAAGAGCGCAAGAGCTGGGCCAAGCTGATTGAATACTACCTCACGAACACCCCGGCGCTCAAGGCCTTAGCCCTGCTGCTCGACTGCCGGATTCCGCCGCAGGCCTTGGATCGCGATCTCGCGGACTTTGCGCGCGTGCACGGCATTCCGCTTTTGCCCGTGCTGACCAAAGCCGACAAGTGTACGCAGGTCGAACGCAGCAAGCGCCAGCAGGAGTGGAGCCGTCTGCTCAACGGCGTTATGCCCCTTCCCGTTTCCTCCAAGGACATGCGCGGCATTGATGCCCTTTGGCGCGAGCTGCGTCGTTTTGTGGGGGCGGGGAAAGGCGTGGGTGAAGAGGGGTAAGCATTGGGGAAGGGAGGGAAAACCTTTCTGGAGAAAGGCTTTTCCCTCCCTTCCCCAAACCCCATCCCTCCCTTTCCAAAGACTTTTGCAATGGTAGGTGGTGGGCCGGGCGGCAAGGCGGCTGGTGCCCTTATGTCCATCCCCTGCATGTCTTGCTTCTATGAGCCAATGACAAGTGCCGTTCGGAAACGAACGGTGTATGTCCTTTTTTAGGCGCTGTCATGGCATGTGGTTGTTTCATTTCCATAGCACGGTGAACATACGGCCTTTTTCTCCAGTTTTCCCCTTGGCGGAATTCATGGCTAAGGCATTTTAGCTGGCCATCCCTTTGGAGCTTCAAGGAAATAACCAATAAAATCCCCCAACCACAGAGCCCTCCAGTGGAAAATTTTGAGAAAAAGCATATATTTTCAGTATATTGATGAACAAAAACAACCATGTACTCTGACAGGGCCATTTTTTTTGAAATTCCAAAGGAATAACCAATAAAATACCACGATTATAGATCCATCAACGGAAAAGTCAGAGAAAAAGTCTGTCATTTCACTATATTGTAGAAAGTTGGGCAGCCACATCCTATGACAGAACCTTCTTATTTTATAGGTTATGAGCCGTTCGCGTTTAATAAGTGGCTCTGCATAGGATATGATTTTTTTTAGGCTGTGTTATAGAAAATGGTTGATACTTTTTTCCTTGAAGTTCCAAAGGGATAATCGGCAAAATGCCTTAGCCGTGTGGATCCCGCCAAGGGGAAAACCGGAGAAAAAGGCTGTATTTTCACCTCACTGTGGAGATGAAACAATCACAAACTATAACAGAGCCTTTTTTATATTTACAGCATATTGAAAATATATTTTTGTCTGTCTTTTCTCCTGATGGGCTTCATGATTGAAGCATTGGGCTGGGCATCTACTGGAAACTTCAAGAAATGAAATTTCAATGGCTTGCTGTGCGCAGCCTCATAACAATCCGGGAAAAACGGCAGCAGGGATTCGATAAGGTCGAAAGTCTTGGGAGGGA